>JAYUPV010000148.1:0-3106 GCA_043759865.1 Alphaproteobacteria bacterium
CCGGCGCGCTTCTGCCCGCAGATGGCAGGATGATGATGGTACTTCCCGCTATTCCGGCGGCAACTGGGAAATGTCGGGCGGCAGCGATAGCTGGGTGGACTTCTTCTGCGACTTCGGCGGAGATGGCGGCGGCTGCGGAGACGGCGGTGGCGGCGACTGACGATTAATCCTTTGAATTAAAACGGGAATACCGCCGGATCATCGACAGGCGGGGCAATGTCTGTTACCATTATTGATAGACATTTCAAGGGCTAACCCCGCATGACCCGCACCATCGGCGAACAGGTCGAAGAATTTATAGAGACCTATGGCCTGAAAAAAACCACCATCGACCCGAAGCATGACATGGTGCATGCGATGACGGGTTTCGGCGTGGGCGAAATCAACGAGCAGCGCGTGAACGCCATCATCGACGGGCTCGAAAACACGCGGCCTGAACCGGAGCAACCCCTTGACCCCTATTTCGCCGAGCTGCTGAAAGAGGCCGCCGACGAATACATGCGCGAAACCGGCGACCCGCAACCGAAATTTGCCAACCAGAAATTCCACAACGCGATGAAACACGCCGAGCCCATCGACCCGCGCGAAGTGGAGGCCTTTTTCCAGCTCGGCCGGAAAATGAACGCGGCCATCGAGGCCGAGACAGGGCGCGATTTCTCCTCCGTCACCGCCCCTGCCCTTGCCGCTGTCGATTTCAACAAGCTCGATTTCTCGCGCGATGCCTTCGGCATCAAAGAACAATTCGAATCACCGAAAAACCACCGCGTCGAAAGCGTGGCGCGCAACGTGCTCGAAGGTGAATCCATCCGCCAGACCGGCCAGAGCGCCATTCCTGCGGTGAACAAGCCTTGGACGCTTAAATAAAAAAACCGCGCCGTTCTTTTATGAACGACGCGGGGGTGTAGTGGGCGGAGGGGGCTTGGGATTTTAGCAGTAGTATTCCTGATACTTCTCGGCGTTCATTTAATCTGCGACAGAAAGCTCGCAGTTTTTGTCATAGGCGACATTGAAGGCGGGAAGCGAATAGCTGTCGACGGCGGCCATCATGGCGTTGAACAGGGTTCCGTTGGGCGCGTAGGCGTTTTGCATTTTAGACTCCGTTGCTGGTGATTTGTGTTTCAAGAAAACGTTCGGCGTTGAAGCTGTCGATCACGCCATCAAACTTGCGCGTCGCGTTTTTCGAGAGGGGAGAAAGCTGCGCGACTGTCGCACCGCCCTCCACCCGCAGGATTTGCGCATCGACGGGGATCTCGACCGCGCCCTGCAGCAGGTGGAAGCGGAGCGTAATCTTCAGCGCGTCGCCGGCTTGCAGCTTCGGCACTTCGTAAGTTTCATAGTAAACCCCGCCGATATTCCAGCCGTGGTCGGGCGTCTGGAAGGAGACGCCGCCGCGGCTCCAGTCATGCACGGGATACGCGCGGCGGCCGACCACAACCTCCACTTTCATTCCTTCATGGCGCATATCGCTGCGCTGTGTCTCGATAAAGTCGTTCGAGGGCGTAGAGCCGAAAAGGGGGAGTTTAGAGAGGATGTGTGCGAACATGGTATGTCTCCTTCGTAAGGTTTTCGTTTAGGGTTAAGCGTTGATTCCGCCGTCGACCGTCAGCGTCGTGCCGGTGATGTAGCCAGCCTCCGGCCCTGCGAGGAAGGCGACGGCTGCCGCCACTTCTTCCGGCGTGCCGTAGCGGCCAAGCGGCGTCAGGGTTTTCAGCATCTTGCCGAAATCGCCGCCGTCATCGGGGTTCATGTCGGTCGCGATGGGGCCGGGCTGAACGAGGTTGACGGTGATGCCTTTCAGACCCAGTTCGCGCGACCAGCCACGGGTGTAGCCTTGCAATGCGGCCTTGGTTGCGGAATAGCCCGCGATGCCGGGGAAAAGCGCGCTGTCGCCAGCACCGGAGCCGATGGAGATAACACGGCCACCCTTGCCCATCACGCCTGCGATAGCTTCGACCGCAGCAGCGGGGCCGTGGACGTTGACGGCGAACTGGCGTTCCAGCTCGGCGGTTTCCGCCGTGTCGCCGATGAACACACCAGCGTTGTTGATGAGAATATCGACCGTGCCGAAAATTTTGACGGTTTGCTTGACCGCGTCTGCGACCGATTTGCGGTTTGCGGTGTCGGCGTGGATGGCGACGGCCTCCCCGCCTTTTGCCTTGATGTCGGCGACGACAGCGTCGGCTTTGTCTTTTGCGCTCACATAAGTGATGGCGACTTTTGCGCCGTCAGCCGCGAGGCGTTTTGCAATCGCAGCGCCGATGCCGCGCGAGCCGCCGGTGACGAGTGCCGCTTTGTTTTCGAGTTTCTTGCTCATTTGAATTCTCCTTGGGGTTTGGTGCAAAACTATTTCTGTACCTATAAGTACAGTATGCCCAAGAGAATCGCCTCCCGTCAACACAATTCTGTACTGGTCGATAAATAATTTTTCGTTTTAGCATTTATCATTATTTATCAGTTATTTGACTGTTATATAGGGCGACACTATATAATATACAGTACTGAACGATATACATATATCTATGGACAGCTTGATTTATCCGTACTAATATATTATTAGGTACAGAATAAAGGGGAATCACCATGTCGCTCGGACGCCCGCGGGAATTCAATACGGAAGAAGCGCTTGATCGCGCGCTGCATGTCTTTTGGCAAAAAGGATATGAAGGCGCGTCCCTGCCCGACCTGACCGCCGCCATGGGCATCAACCGCCCCTCGCTCTACGCCGCTTTCGGCAACAAGGAAGAATTGTTCCGCAAGGCGCTCGACCGTTACACCGAGCAAGCAAAAAAACGCCTCGAAGAAACGCTGAACGCGCAAACCTCGCGCGAAGCGGTGCAGCGTTTGCTCCACGGCGTTGCCGACGGCACCGCCTGTCCGAAATCGCCCAAGGGTTGTTTGCTGGTGCAGGGCGCGCTTTCCTGCGGCGACGAAGCGCAAGGCATTAAAAACGAACTCGCCACCCGCCGCGCCTCCACCGAGACCGCGCTGCGCCGGAGATTTGAAAAATCAATCGCCGAGGGCGACCTGCCCCCGACCACCAGCGCGTCTGACCTCGCCAGATTTATCACGACCGTCATCCACGGCATGGCCGTCCAAAGCACCGGCG
>JAYUPV010000149.1:0-2686 GCA_043759865.1 Alphaproteobacteria bacterium
AAGAAGCAGCGCCGTTGGGCAGACAGGAACGTGAACGTATCGTGCTCGCGGAATTCAACGAGCTTTTCGGCGGGCGTCTTCAGGCGGTTATCAGCGTGAACGGGCAGACGCAGGTGGTGCTGGGCGAAAGCGAAGTGCCGCGCGGCCAGCCAGTCGCCATACGGCTGACCGAAAACGGCCAGTCGGTCGATATCGTCAGCTTCAGCGGCCAGAATGTGCAGGTCAGCATTGGCGGCCGTGAAATGAATTTCGACGCGCTCGTCGATGGCAAAGGCGGAGTTATCCTCGCCGGGGAAAAACTGTTTTGGCGCGACGGCGAAACGCTTGACGGCGGCTTGACCGTCGAAGCGAAGGCTTTGGAGATGTAGCATGATGAGATCTTTGTCTTGCATGGCTGTCCTTGCGGGTTTGATGGCCGGAACACCCGCTTGCGCCGGTTTTGAAGTCAAAGGCGCAGAAAAACGCTGCGTGACGGGTATCGAGGCCGATGCCTGCTATCATTACTTCGAGAACGACTCTGTTCACATCGCCTATACTCCCGCGCCAGATATGAAGAAAGACAAATGCCCGCACCTGTCCGCCACCTTGTGGCAGATATCGAGCCGCCTTGAAGCTCCCGTGCCGGATGCCGTGAAGCCGGTGCAGGGAGATATGTGCAGCGCAAAAGTCATCGAAGTCCATTTTCCCGCTGCGTTGCGCAGTGAAACCGAATTTACCATCCGGTTCTACGAAACAGATAACACCGACGGGCTCGGCATCGGCGCTGTCAATTTCAAGGTCTATCCGCGCAACCTTCTGGACGACGTCAAAAGCTGGGCGAATTACAAGGACAATGCACTTGTCGTGAAGGACAAAGAGGGCAGGCTGATCGATTTTCTCGACCACCACAAAATCAACTATCTCGCCCGCGATACGGCACCCGCAGGCGCGCGTAAGGTTTCAATTGTGACGGGCAAAGATGCGGAAGAGGTGGAGGGCGACGCCATCTACCTGCGTGAAACCGTCGAGACATTCCCTGCCGTGCATATTCACCAGACGGCGCAGGGCATGAAAGTCACTGTCCGAATAAAACTCGTCGACGCGCTGGCGGCAGACGACCCGCTGGCACAAAAAATGTTTGCTGAAATTTTCAAAGAGATTGCAAAGTAAGGGAGAATGTCATGAAAAGAATCTATACATTGATGATGGCGGCGCTGCTGTTGATGCCTGTCAACGCGAAAGCCGGGGAAACGGCTGCGGCTGAATCAAAAGCGGCACCCGCTGTCGCCGAGGCACCCGCTGAGCCGACCGTGACCACTGCGTCGGCGGAGCCGACCTATACGGTGGCGGTGCTGCCTTTCAATGTCGCCAAGGGCGATTTTGATGATATGGGACAGGATTTGCAGTCGCTCATGAATGCCTACATGTCCGTCTCACCCACGCTGATGCTGGTCGAGCGTGCCGAAGTGGATAAAGCTCTCGGCGAAGTCGAGCTTGGAAAATCGGGCACGGTCGACCCCGAAACCGCCGCCAAGGTCGGGCATCTCGTCGGCGCGCAGGTGCTGGTCACGGGCCGCGTATTTCCCGTGCAGCGCGACCTGATGTTCGTCGCCAAGATCATCGGCGTCGAAACCGGGCGCACTTTCGGCGAAACGGTCGAGATGCCCTTGCGTGGAAACCTCAAGGACGCCTCGCGCGAGCTTTCCGACAAGGTCGCAACCGTCATTGCCGCGAACGGCGTTAAACTCGTCGCCGTCGAGAAAAAAGAAGATATCATCGCCAAGCTCCGTCCGCTGGTGGAGGGCCGCAAGGACTTGCCGACTATATCTGTCGCTATCGATGCAATGAACATGAACCGCACCGATACAGACACAGCAGCGCAGACCGAAATCGCCTGGGTGCTCGAAAAACTCGGCTTCACCCTCGTCGATCAGCTGGCCAGTAACAAAAAAGCAGATATCGAGGTGACGGGCACAGCCTTCAGCGAGTTCGCAATGCGCAAGGGCAACCTCGTCTCCGCCAAAGCACGCGTCGAGCTTAAGGCGGTGAAGCATGCCGACGGCAAGGTTGTGCTGGTCGACCGCGAACCGAGTGTGGGTGTCGAGCTTTCCCCCGAAGCCGCTGGCAAGCTCGCGCAGGCGAAGGCCGCAACCGCCCTTGCCGAACGTCTGGTGAAGGCAATCGTGGAGGCGAAGTAACCTTCCATGCGCTTGCTTTTGTCGCTCATTCTTCTCGCTTTCTTTCTGTTCCCGCCGGTGCATGCTTATGCCGGCGGGAAGCGGGTTTCTGTCACCGTCATGCCTTTCGTGGCGCTTGCTGGCGAAGGCGACGCGTGGCTCGGCAAGGCCCTGTCAGACATGGTGGCGCAAAAACTGGCGGAGAATGGCGGCTTTGACGTGCTGGAACGCGACAGGCTGCAAGCCTTCATCAGGGAAATGGAGCTGCAGGAATCAGGCTTTACCGACGGCGAAAACCTGCAGCGCATCGGCGGCCTGGCAAAGGTTGCGAGCGTCGTCTACGGCAACTATGCGGCGGAGGGCGACGGGATAACGCTGAACCTCATGGAAATGGACGTCGCGACGCAAAAAATTTCCTATCGCGCAACCGCGACAGGAAAAGCCGGAAACCTTTCGGAAGCGGCGGGTGAACTGGTGCTTGCCTACCTGAAAGCGCGCGGGACGGCGGCAGGCGGCGCGGAGACGGAGAA
>JAYUPV010000150.1:0-9500 GCA_043759865.1 Alphaproteobacteria bacterium
CTCGAGATGGACGGGGAGATTGTGGAGCGCGCCGACCCACATATCGGCCTGTTGCATCGCGGCACCGAAAAGCTGATCGAGCACAAGACATACCTGCAGGCGATACCCTATTTTGACCGCCTCGATTACGTCGCGCCGATGAATCAGGAACATGCCTTCGCGCTTGCCGTCGAAAAATTGCTGAAGATTAAAGCGCCGCCGCGTGCGCAGCACATCCGGGTCCTGTTCTCGGAAATGACGCGCATCATCAACCATATCCTGAACATCACCACCTATGCGCTCGATGTTGGCGCACTTACGCCCGCGCTTTGGGGGTTCGAGGAACGTGAAATCGGCATGGAATTCTACGAGCGCGTCTGCGGCGCGCGCCTGCACGCCAACTATTTCCGTCCGGGCGGCGTTCACCAGGATATGCCCGCAGGCCTTGCCGAAGATATGTATGCCTGGGCCGACAGCGTGCTGAAATTCTTTGACGACATGGAAAGCCTGCTGACGAACAACCGCATCTTCAAGCAGCGCACCGTCGATATCGGTGTCGTCACAAAAAAAGAGGCGCTCGACTGGGGCTTCACCGGCCCCATGCTCCGCGCTTCGGGCGTGCCGTGGGATCTGCGCAAGTCGCAGCCTTACGACTGCTACGCCGACATGGATTTCGACATTCCGACCGGCACGACGGGCGACTGCTATGCCCGTTATCTGGTGCGGGTCGAGGAAATGCGCCAGTCCTGCAAGATCATGAAGCAGGCGATCGAGAAGATGCCGCGCGGCCCCGTGTCATCCGACGACGGTAAAGTCACGCCGCCGAGCCGCGCGCAGATGAAGGACTCGATGGAGGCTCTCATCCACCACTTCAAGCTCTACACCGAGGGCTATCACGTACCTGCAGGCGAGACTTATACCGCCGTCGAAGCGCCCAAGGGTGAATTCGGCGTTTATCTGGTGTCGGACGGTTCGAACAAGCCGTATCGCTGCCACATCCGCGCGCCCGGTTTCGCGCATCTGCAGGGCATGGATTTCATGTCGAAAGGCCACATGCTGGCCGATGCGGTCGCGATCATCGGGTCGATGGACATCGTTTTCGGGGAGATTGACAGGTAAGCAAATGGCAAACGTATCATCAGTCAAATTCGAGCAGCCCAAGGAATTCAAGTTTTCGAAAGAGAACATGAAACTTGTTGAATCTCACATCGCCAAATACCCGAAGGGCAAACAGGCCAGCGCCGTGATGCCCATGCTCGATATCGCGCAGAGCCAGAACGACGGCTGGATACCCGAAGCGGCGATGGAAGAAATCGGCCGCATCCTCGACATGCCGCGTATCAAGGTTTTCGAGGTCGCGACGTTTTACACGATGTACAACCTCGCCCCCAAGGGCAAACACCACCTGCAATTCTGCACCACCACGCCCTGCTGGCTTGCGGGCTCGGCCGATGTCGTGAAGTCGTGCGAAAAGCACCTCGGCATCAAGCTCGGCGAAACCACAAAGGACGGCATGTTTTCGATGTCCGAAGTTGAATGCCTCGGTGCCTGCGTGAACGCGCCGGTCATCCAGCGTAACGGCGACGATTTTTACGAAGACCTGACACCCGACAACGTCATTCCGGTGCTGGAATCGCTCAAGGGCGGCAAGCTGCCCGAAAAAGGCTCGAAGACCGGCCGCCTGACATCGCTCGGCATGCAAGGCGCGACCTGCCTGACGGATATCGCCACGAAAACCGGCAACAAAGTTGCGGGTGAGGGGAAGAAGAAATAATGCTGCAGGACAAAGACAGGATTTTCACGAACCTCTACGGCTGGCTGGGCGCTGACCTTAAATCGGCGCGCGCGCGCGGCAACTGGAACGGCACCAAAGAGCTGCTGGCCAAAGGCCGCGACGTGATCATCGACGAAGTGAAAAAATCCGAGCTGCGCGGACGTGGCGGTGCGGGCTTCCCGACCGGCATGAAATGGTCTTTCATGCCGAAAGAGTCGAAAGACGGCCGCCCCAGCTACCTCGTCATCAACGCCGATGAATCCGAGCCCGGCACCTGCAAAGACCGCGACATCATCCGCCACGAGCCGCATACCATTATCGAGGGCGCGCTGCTCGCGTCCTTCGCCATCGGCGCGCATGCCTGCTACATATATATACGCGGCGAGTTCTATCACGAGGCCGTCGCGCTGCAAAAAGCCATCGACGAAGCCTATGAAGCGAAGCTGGTGGGCAAGAACGCCTGCGGCAGCGGCTGGGATTTCGACATTTATCTGCATCGCGGGGCAGGGGCTTACATTTGCGGCGAAGAGACCGCGCTGCTGAACAGCCTCGAAGGCAAAAAAGGTTTCCCGCGCAACAAGCCGCCGTTTCCGGCGGGAGCAGGTCTCTATGCCTGCCCGACCACGGTGAACAACATCGAAACCATCGCCGTCGTGCCCGAAATTTTGCGGCGCGGTTTTGCGTGGTTCGCGGGCATCGGCAACGAGAAAAACCGAGGCACAAAAGTTTTCTGCATCTCCGGCCACGTCAACAACCCCTGCAACGTCGAAGAAGCGATGAGCATCCCCATGAAAGAGCTTATCGAGAAACACGGCGGCGGGGTGCGCGGCGGGTGGGACAACCTGCTGGCGGTCATTCCCGGCGGCTCCTCGACCAAGCTGCTGCCGAAAGACATTTGCGAAACCGTGCTGATGGATTTCGACGGGTTGCGCAACGCGGGCTCGTCGCTCGGCACGGCTGCGCTTATCGTCATGGATAAATCGACCGACATCGTTTATGCCATCGCGCGCCTTGCGCGTTTCTACTGGCATGAGTCATGCGGCCAGTGCACGCCCTGCCGCGAAGGCACGGGCTGGATGTACCGCATCATGCAGCGCATGGTGAAGGGCGAAGCGAATATCGAGGAAATCGACATGCTGCTCGATATCTGCTCGGAAGTCGAAGGCCACACCATTTGCGCGCACGGCGACGCATCCGCATGGCCGATACAAGGTCTTATCAAGCATTTCCGCCCCGAAATGGAGCGGCGGATACTTGACTACCGCAAACGGATAGCGGCGTAAGGGGAACAACCATGCCTAAACTCACCATTGACGGAATGGAAGTCACAGTCGAACCCGGCACCTCGATCATTCAGGCGGCGGAGCAGCTTGGCATCGAGATCCCGCGCTTTTGCTACCATGACAGGCTTTCGGTTCCGGCCAACTGCCGCATGTGCCTCGTCGAAGTTGAAAAATCGCCGAAGCCAGTAGCCAGCTGCGCCATGCCCTGCGCCGAAGACATGAAGGTGCATACCAATTCGCCGCAAGCGCAAAAAGCGCGCAAGGGCGTGATCGAAATGCTGCTCATCAACCATCCGCTCGACTGCCCCATCTGCGATCAGGGTGGCGAGTGCGACCTGCAGGACCAGACCGTTGCGTTCGGCTTCGACCGTTCGCGCTACCGCGAGGAAAAACGCGCGGTGAAAGACAAAGACCTCGGCCCACTGGTCGAAACCCACATGACCCGCTGCATCCATTGCACCCGCTGCGTCCGCTTCGGCGAAGAAATCGCAGGCGTGGAAGAAATGGGCGTTATCGGTCGTGGCGAACACCTCGAAATCGGCACCTATGTTCAGCAGATGGTAACGTCGGAGCTGTCCGGCAACATCATCGATATCTGCCCCGTGGGCGCGCTGACCTCGAAGCCTTACGCTTTCACGGCTCGCCCGTGGGAGCTGCGCAAAGTCGAAAGCATCGACGTTTCCGACGCCGTCGGCTCCAGCATCCGCATCGACACGCGCGGCGGCGAAGTGCTGCGCATATTGCCGCGCCTGCACGAAGATGTGAACGAAGAATGGATTTCCGACAAGGCGCGCTTCGCTATCGACGGACTGAAATACAATCGCCTTGACCGCCCCTATGTGCGCGTGAACGGCAAACTTGAGCCCGCCACATGGCAACAGGCTTTCGCCGAAATCGGCGCGCGCCTTGAAACCGCCGACGCCAAGAAAATCGGCGCCGTCGCGGGAGATCTCGCGGATTGCGAGTCCATCGTCGCGCTCAAGGACCTTATGACCGCGTTGAAATCGACCAGCCTCGAATGCCGTCAGGACGGCGCGCAGTTTGATACGTCGCAGCCCTGCGGCTGGCGCTTCAACACCACCATCGCGGGCATCGAAAGGGCCGATGTTATTTTGCTCGTCGGCACCAACCCGCGCCACGATGGGGCTCTCGTCAACGCCCGCATCCGCAAGACATGGCTGGCGAAACACATCAAGGTCGGCGTTATCGGCCAGCAGATTGATTTGAACTACCCGTCGAAATATCTCGGCGCGGGCCCCGAAACGCTGGCGGAACTCGCAAGCGGGAAGGGCGCGTTTGCCGAAGTCCTGTCCAAGGCGCAGAACTCGATGATCATCCTCGGCCCCGGCGCACTCGGCCGTGACGACGGCATGGAAGTCCATGCTCTCGCCCGCAAAGTCGCCGAGAAATACAACATGGTCAAGGAAGGCTGGAACGGCTTTAACGTGCTGCACACGCAGGCAAGCCGCGTCGGCGCGCTCGAACTCGGCTTCTTCGGCGGCGACCTCGACAAAATGCTGAAGGGCGATGTTCTTTATCTCCTCGGTGCGGATGAAATTCCCGTCGGCAGCATCGGCAAAGACACTTTCGTCATTTACCAAGGCCACCACGGCGACCGCGCCGCCGCGCGTGCCGATGTTATTTTGCCCGGCTCCGCCTATACCGAGAAAAATGCCCTCTATGTCAACATAGAGGGCAGGGTGCAGGTCGCAAAACAGGCGGTCTTCCCGCCCGGCGACGCACGCGAAGACTGGAAAATCCTGCGTGCTCTTTCCGAAGCGCTCGGCAAGCCGCTGCCCTATGACGACCTCGCGCAAATCCGCGCAAGGCTCGCCAAGGCAAACCCGGTATTTGCCGCAGCTGACACCGTGACGCCCGCCGAATGGAAACCTTTTGGTAAAGACGGCAAGACGGATGACGCGCCGTTCTCCCTCGCTATAGACAATTTCTACATGACCGATGCCATTTCCCGCGCTTCGCGTGTGATGGAGGAATGCACGGCAGCATTCCTGAACGGCCAGAAAGAGAAGACCGGCACCCATGGATAATCTTTTCGGCGTTTTCAAAACAGATTTCTGGACGAAAACCGTATGTACGGCCGAGTTCTGTGTCCAGTACGTGCAGCCTCTCGCCAATATGAGCCTTTGGGTTCTGTCCTTCGTGGGGCCGCTGATCGTGGCGGTCGCCTACCTGACCTATGCAGAACGTAAAGTTTTGGCCGTGATGCAGATGCGGCAAGGCCCGATGATGGTCGGCCCTTTCGGCCTGCTGCAGCCTCTCGCCGATGGTTTGAAATTGCTCGGCAAGGAAACCGTTATTCCGAGCGGCGCGAACCGCGCGGTGTTCATTCTCGCGCCGATGCTGACTTTCATGCTCAGCCTTGTGGCGTGGGCGGTTATCCCCGTCGATAAAGGCTGGGTGGTCGCCAATATCAATGTCGGCGTGCTGTACCTGTTCGCTATTTCATCGCTCGGCGTTTACGGCATTCTTATGGCGGGCTGGGCATCGAACTCGCGCTACGCTTTCCTCGGCGGCCTGCGTTCGGCAGCGCAGATGGTGTCGTACGAAGTTTCCATGGGTTTTGTCCTCGTCGCGGTGCTGCTGACCACGGGTTCGCTGAACCTGACGCAGATCGTTGAAATCGAGCGCCCGTGGTGGGTGACGCTGCTACTGTTCCCCATGTTCGTGGTTTTCGTGATTTCGGCGCTGGCCGAAACCAACCGCGCGCCTTTCGACCTACCCGAGGGCGAGTCTGAACTGGTCGGCGGCTATAACGTCGAATATTCCTCCATGACCTTCGCCCTGTTCTTCCTCGGCGAGTACGCCAACATGATTTTGATGGCGGGCATGACGACTGTGCTGTTCCTCGGCGGCTGGCTGCCGCCGTTCAACCTCTCCGCGCTCGATTTCCTGCCCGGTGTCGTCTGGTTTGCGGCCAAGGTGTCGTTCGTGCTGTTCGTCTTTATCTGGACGCGCGCGACGCTGCCACGTTTCCGTTACGATCAGCTGATGCGTCTCGGCTGGAAAATATTTTTGCCCTTCACCCTTGTCTGGGTCGTGCTGGTCGCGGGCATTCTCCTCTATAACAATGCGTTGCCCGGGCAGGGCACTGGCGCACCGGTCGTGGTCGCCGCTCCCGCAGCACCTGTTGTGCCGGCTGCACCCGCAGCATCTACCGAAGCGGTAACGCCTGCCGTCACCGACGCGCCGCAGGGCGAGGAGAAAAAGTAATGTCGTTCAAATCAACCCTCAGTTCGTTCCTGCTGGTCGAAATCGTCAAAGGCTTTGCCCTGACCTTTAGCTATATGTTCAGACCGAAGGTGACGCTGAACTATCCGTTTGAAAAAGGCCCTCTCAGCCCGCGTTTCAGGGGCGAGCACGCCCTGCGCCGCTACCCGAACGGGGAAGAACGCTGCATCGCCTGCAAACTGTGTGAAGCCATCTGCCCCGCGCAGGCCATCACCATCGAAGCAGAGCCGCGCGGCGACGGCAGCCGCCGCACCACGCGTTATGATATCGACATGACGAAGTGCATTTATTGTGGCCTCTGTCAGGAAGCCTGCCCGGTGGATGCCATCGTCGAAGGCCCCAATTTTGAATACGCGACTGAAACGCGCGAGGAGCTTTACTACAACAAAGACAAGCTGCTTGCGAACGGCGACCGCTGGGAAGCTCAGCTCGCCGCCAATATCGAGGCGGACGCGCCCTATAGATAAGGAATAGTCGGATGATCGAGGCAATTTTCTTTTACGCATTCTCCGCCGTGCTGGTAGCAAGCGCGGTCATGGTCATTACGGCACGCAACCCCGTACATTCGGTGTTGTTCCTCATTCTAGCCTTCTTCAACGCGGCGGGGCTGTTTGTGATGCTCGGCGCGGAATTTATCGCCATGATCATGGTCATCGTCTATGTCGGCGCGGTCGCGGTGCTGTTCCTGTTTGTGGTTATGATGCTCGACATTAACTTTGCCGAGCTGCGCAAAGGCATGTCGAAGAACGCGCCCGTCGGCGGTTTTGTCGGGCTTGTCCTGCTGGCTGAATTCGCGTGGATGTATGCCGGCTGGAAAGGCGGCGACGCTGCAGCTGACCTGCGCGCCTTCCAGCCTATCCCGAAGGCAGTTGAAATCAGCAACACCCATGCGCTTGGCTATGTCCTTTATACAGACTATGTTTACCTGTTTCAGATATCGGGCCTGATCCTGCTGGTGTCCATGATCGGCGCGATCACGCTCACGCTGCGCGCCCGCACGGGCGTGCGCCGCCAGAACATTGCCGATCAGATCGCGCGCGATCCGAAAGACGTGCTGAAAATCGAAAAAATCTCATCCGGCACAGGGGTATCATAACCATGCAGATCGGCCTCGAAAACTTCCTGCTTGTATCGGGTGTGCTTTTCACCCTCGGCGTGTTCGGCATCTTCCTGAACCGCCGCAACGTCATCATTATATTAATGTCCATCGAGCTTATCCTGCTCTCGGTCACGATCAATCTTGTGGCCTTCTCGGTATTCCTGAACGACCTGACCGGGCAGGTATTCTCCATGTTCATCCTCACCGTGGCGGCGGCGGAGGCGGCCATCGGCCTTGCCATCCTCGTCGTATTCTTCCGCAATAAGAACTCGATCGCGGTCGAGGACATCACCGAGTTGAAGGGATAACCGGAAATGGAAGTCATCGCAATCTTCGGGCCGCTTCTCGGATGCATCGCAGCCGCTTTCTTTGCGTGGCAGGACGATGAAGAAGGTCACGGCCCCGCACAGGCCCTGACCTGCGGTTTGATGGCGCTGTCGGCCGTGCTGTCGGTCGTGCTGTTTTACCAGATTAATATCATGAGCGTAGCGGGAGGTGCTGGCGCGCGCGTTATCAACCTTTTCCCGTGGATTGTTTCGGGCGACCTCAGCCTTTCATGGGCGTTGAATTTCGACCAGCTGTCGTCTGTGATGGTTATGGTGGTCAACCTCGTGTCCTGCGCCGTGCATATATATTCTGTTGGCTACATGCACCATGACAGCCGCCGTGCCCTTTTCATGTCATACCTCAGCCTGTTCACCTTCGCGATGCTGATGCTCGTGACGGCGTCTAACTTCGTGCAGCTGTTCTTCGGCTGGGAAGGGGTGGGGCTTGCGTCCTACTTGCTCATCGGTTTCTGGCATCACAAGGAAAGCGCGAACGCCGCCGCCATCAAGGCATTTGTCGTCAACCGCATCGGCGATTTCGGTCTCGCGCTCGGTATTTTCGCTATCTTCATGGTTTTTGGCACGCTCGAATTTGACAAAGTCTTCGCCGCAGTCCCCGACATGAAAGATGTCACCGTCGAGTTCCTCGGCCACCAGCTGAACGCCGTCACGCTCATCGGCTTCCTGCTGTTCGTGGGCGCGATGGGCAAGTCGGCCCAGCTCGGGCTGCATACGTGGCTGCCCGACGCGATGGAAGGCCCGACACCCGTTTCCGCCCTCATCCATGCCGCCACGATGGTGACAGCTGGGGTGTTTCTCGTCGCGCGCATGTCACCGATTTACGAATATGCGCCGCTTGCCCGTGAATTTATCACCGTGGTCGGTGCGCTCACAGCGCTTGTTGCCGCTACCATCGCCCTGACGCAGTTCGACATCAAGCGCGTGATCGCCTATTCGACCATGAGCCAGCTGGGTTACATGTTCTTCGCGGCAGGCGTGTCGGCCTACAGCGCAGCCATGTTTCACCTGTTCACGCACGCCTTTTTCAAGGCGCTGCTGTTCCTCGGCGCGGGTTCTGTCATCCACGCGATGTCGGACGAGCAGGACATGCGCCGTATGGGGGGCATCTGGAAGCACGTCAAGTTCACCTATATCGTGATGTGGATCGGCAGTCTTGCGCTTGCGGGCGTGCCGCCTTTCGCGGGTTTCTTCTCGAAAGACACCATTTTGGAGGCGGCCTACGCTGCCCATACACAGGTCGGTGAATTCGCCTACTGGTGCGGCATCACGGCGGCTTTCCTGACGGCGTTTTATTCTTGGCGGCTGATTTTCATGGCGTTCCACGGCGCACCGCGCGCCGATGAAAAGGTGATGGCACATGTGCATGAATCCCCCAAGATCATGACTGCCCCGCTTGCCTTCCTCGCCGCCGGTGCTATCGCGACGGGTGCGTTCTTCACCTTCTTCGTTGGCGATTTCCGCAAGAGATTCTGGGCTGACAGTATTTTTGTGTTGCCGGACAACGATGTGCTCGCACATGTCCACCATATCCCGCAATGGGCCAAGTTGTTGCCGACGGGTGTTGGCCTCGCGGGCATCCTGCTGGCGTTCCTGTTCTACATCCGCCTCCGCTACATGCCGGCGAGCATGGCGGGTACGTTCAGCATCATCCACAATTTCTTCTACCGGAAATGGTATTTCGACGAGCTGTATGAGCGCATTGCAGTGGTGCCGTCGCTGCGCCTCGGGAAATTCCTTTGGAAAAAAGGCGATGGCGCCGTTATCGACGG
>JAYUPV010000151.1:0-2025 GCA_043759865.1 Alphaproteobacteria bacterium
TTTCAAGTACTCCGACCCCTTGGTACTACTGATAATGAAAGTGAAAATATGAGAATTTTAGCTTTTCGAATTCTAAGCTTCCTTCAAAAACGGAAAATCGCTATTTCCGCGACAGCCGCATTTCTGGGGCTCTTAGCTTTGTTACTAATGCCTACTGGCTGTGTCCCCGCCAGCCTTGCTGAAATTTTAATTATCTATTATGCCGCATTGCCTGCTGTCATCGCTATTTTAAGCGGGATCGCATATGTCTCCTTGCGCCATATAAAACCGGAAGCTGCAAAACATCGCGGACGATTTATCTGGTCGGGAATTTTTATCTGGCTCCTGATAATCTGGTCGCTTGTATCATATAGCAGCATCAATCCCCCGACCATGCTTACCATCTCCAGCCCCACTTAAGATCAAATATTTATTTCTACCCCCCCCCCTCTCACGCACACGGAAGTGAAGCCTGGTGAATCACCCCGGCTTGAAATCCATCACATCGCGCGGGACGGCGTTGAGTTTGCCGGAGGATTCATAGCGCGACATTTTGGTGGTGGCTTCGCTGAGAAGTTTTGCGGGGACGTGACCGTAGAAATAGGTGCGCGGGAATTTGTCGGGCACGCGGCGGAGGTCGAGCCCCGGCCACGCAAACTCGTTCACCTCGGAAATCATCAGCCACATTTCTTTGCCATCGAGGCCGAGGCGTTTTTTTGTTTCAGCCGGTATCGGAATTCCGTCGGCGGGGTTCAGGGGTGCGGTGTGCGTGACGGGTGCGACGCGGACGACGAGGTTATAGTCTTCATCCTCGCCCACCGACAGGACAACCGAGGGACGGTCTTTTTCACCCGCCTGCTGTTCGGCCTTGCGCGCCCAGAGATAGGCGTATTGTATCATCATGCCGGGTTCGGGGTCGGGCAGCGACATCTGGCTCAGCTCCTTGGTGCAGCCATTACAGTATAAAGGATGGCGGTTAAACTTCCGTGAAAAGCAAAGCGGAGCAAAATCAATCGCTTGTATCCGCGTTGCGGCTGGGATATAGGAAGCCATGACCCGCCTCCAAGCCGATCTTGCCCTGCTGCTCGTTGCCCTCATCTGGGGGGCGGCTTTTGTCGCGCAGAAAGACGCGATGTCGCATGTCGGCCCCTACACCTTCGTCGCCGCGCGTTTCGGGCTTTCTGCGCTGCTCGTACTGCCTCTCGCATGGCGCGAACACGTGCGGGGCGTGACCATCCCGAAAAGCCTTTATCCCGAGCTTGGCTTTCTCTGCATCGCCTTTATCGGCGGCGTGGTGTTCCAGCAGGCGGGGCTGGTGCGTACCTCCGTCACCAATGCCGGTTTTTTAACGGGGCTTTACGTGCTGTTCGTCGCCATCATCTGCCGCGTGGTGTACAAGCAGGAATTGTCGAAGCTGGTTTTTCCGGCGGCGTTCCTGTCGGTCGTCGGTATTGGCCTGCTGTCGGGCGGGCTTGATATGTCGCATATGAACATGGGCGATGTGCTGGTGCTGTGCTGCGCCGTGGCCTTCGGGTTTCAGGTCGCGCTGGTCGGGCGCATCATGGGCAAAACAAAAGCGCCCTTCCGCGTCTGCTTCCTGCAATACATCACCGTCGCGCTTGCCTGCCTTGTGCCTGCGCTCATGGAACAGCCGACATATGGAGGCATCATGAAAGCAGGCTGGGCGATATTGTACGCTGGCGCGATTTCGGGCGGCATTGCCTATACACTGCAAGTCATCGCGCAGCAGCACACACCTGCGTCGGACTCAGCCGTTATCATGAGCGGTGAATCCGTATTCGCCGCCATCTTCGGCATCTGGCTGATGGGTGATCGGCTGACGCTTGCAGGTGGCATCGGCTGCGCGCTCATTATTGCCGCGATACTGATGGTGGAATTCAGCCCGATGCTTTTCAAGCCGAAGCGGTCCGCATTACTGTAAGGCCGCCCGATTGACTATTCCCGCCCCCTCTTCTACGCTGCATCAGGCTCGCATATAAAGGTGGAACGCTGCAAATCGTGCTCGTCGCCGCCGTAAAACGAGCC
>JAYUPV010000152.1:0-6650 GCA_043759865.1 Alphaproteobacteria bacterium
TTATGCGCGATTTGAAAGAGGGTTTCGGCGGCGTCGTCCGCAATACTTTCGGCTGGAAATAATCAGCCCTTCCAGAACCTCGGCATGAACAGCACGAGCAGCGTCAAAAACTCGATGCGCCCGAACAGCATGGCGAAGGAAAACACCCATACGGACGAATGCGGCAGGTTGGCGAAGTTGCCGGAAGGGCCGATGACTTCGCCGATGCCGACGCCGGTGTTGGAAAGCGCCGCAAGCGCGCCGGAAAAGGCGGTCGAGAAATCAAGCCCCGTCAGCTGCAGCACCACGCCGATGATCAGCCATGACATGATGTAGATGAAAAAGAAGCCTGCGACGGCGGCCTGCAATGTCGCCTCGACCGGCTTGCCGTTGTAATGCACCTGAAAAACCCCGTGCGGCGAAATCAGCTTTTGCAGCTGCTGCTTCAACGTCAGGAAAAGAATTTGCAGGCGGAACAGCTTGATGCCGCCCGAGGTCGAACCCGAGCAGCTGCCGAGGAAGCCCGCGAGGAAGGCAAGGCCAATGGCAAAGCCGCCCCAGTTGGCGTGGTCGCCGTTGATGAAACCCGTGGTTGTGATGTACGAGGCGGAAAAGAACAACGCATTTCGCAGCGCATCCAGAATGGGCATCTTGTCCTGCATGACCAGCCACAGGGCGACGGCGCTCGTCATGCCCGCGAGGATGTAGGAAAACACGCGCACCTGGCTGTCGCGGAACATCGCCCGCGTATCGCCACGGATAAAGCGCAGGTACAGTACGAAGGGCAGGCCGCCCATGATCATGAACAGGGACAGAATTAACTCGATGAGCGGACTCTGGAACCACGCGACAGCCTTGTCATGGGTCGAGATGCCGCCGGTCGATATGGCGGCGATGGCATGGCATACGGCATCGAAGGGCGACATCCCGGCGGCGAAAAGCCCGACGGCGGCAAAAGCGGTCAGCCCTGCATAGATAAGGCAGATGAAAGCCGCCATCTGGCTCGCCGAGGGCATGACTTTTTCAATCTGGAAGCTCTGGGTCTTGAAAATCTGCATGCCTGAAATCTGCAGCAGCGGGAAGACGGCAAGGGCGATGATCAGGAACCCGATCCCGCCGATCCACAGCAGCATGAAGCGCCACAGCAGAATGCCGCGTGGCAGGTCGTCGAGCCCGGCGATGGCGGTCGAGCCGGTGGTGGTGATGGCCGACATCGCCTCGAAAAACGCGCCGCTATAGTTCATGTCCGCCTGCGAAAAATGGAAAGGAAGCGCAGCGAAACCCGCCGTGAAAACCCATCCGACGCAGGTCAGCAGGAACGTCTCCCGCAAGGTAATACGGAATTTTTCCTGCCGGTTCATGAACACGAGCGCAAGCCCGACGAAAGCGGTGACAGCCTGTGCGCTTGCAAAAACCTGCCAGTCGGGGTTGTTGTCGGAAAGGTCGATGACAAGCGGTGCCAGCATCGCTGCGGCCAGAACCAGCAGCAGGATACCGTTGACGTAAAAGACAGGCTTGTAATTCATCTGCGTTCAGTTGACCTGTTTTCTTGCACCGGGGCTGTCGAGCGAGAAGGCGGGGATGGCGATATCAAACATGCGACCGCCTGTCGCCTCCATCGCATAGCTGCCCGTCATGATGCCCGATGGCGTGGCAAGCGGCGTGCCGCTGGTGTAGACAAAACTTTCGCCTGGTTTCAGCACCGGCTGTTCGCCCACCACGCCGGGGCCCCGCACTTCCTGTGTGCGGCCGAAAGCGTCGGTGATCTTCCAGTGGCGCGTGCGGAGCTGCACCGTTTCATGCCCCTTGTTCTCGATCTTCACGGTATAGGACCAGACCCAGATGTTGTTCTCCGGCTGGGATTCGTGGTCGAGGTAGGTGGGCTCTACCGAGACAGTCACATCGCTCGTGGTCGTGGTGTACATGGGGCTGATATTACGCCTTTCGCGGCAAAAAGAAAACGGTGCAAAAAGAAACCGGCCAGTTGCCCGGCCGGTTTCCTTGAAGTGGTTTTCGTCGTGCGAAGATTACTCGAGAGTGATCTGCGCGCGGCGGTTGGCGGGTTCGCGGACGCCGTCTGCCGTTTTTACGAGCAGGTCGTTTTCGCCGCGGGACTCGACATGCACCATCTCGGCGGGGACGCCGCGCGCGATGAGGCCTTCGCGAACCGCGTTGCCGCGTTTCTGCGAGAGTTTGTCGTTGTATTTGGTCGTGCCCGAGCTGTCCGTGTGGCCGACAACCGTCAGGCCGTGCACGTCTTTGCGGTTCTTGATCTCCTGGGCAACGGCATCCAGCACGTCGTTCGCGCCGGCGCTGATGTTATGCTTGTCCCAGTCGAAGAACACGATGAACATAGCCTGCTCCACGGGAACCGGCACGCCCGTCGGCCCTTCGGTGATGGGGGCGGGGGTGTCATCGGGCTTCATGGCGATCGCGTCCTGCAGGTCTTTCAGGGCGGCCCAGAAAGCGGCTTTGCAAGGCACATCGCGCTTCCAGTTTTCTTCCTGCTGTTCAGCCCAGCAGTCAAAGCGCGCTTGCGCCACGCCTGCTTTGTCGGAGGCGAGTTCGCGGCCGCCGCTTTCAAGAGCGTCGACGAGGTCGGAACGGCCTTTGCTCATTTCGACGATGTTCTTGTCGGAGAGATCCCAGTCATCCAGGGTTTCCGGCATCACGACAACGCCCGAAGAAGCCGCGAGGCCCTTGCGTGCGAAGTGGATGGCGTCTGCGTAATCAAGAGCCTTGTGCTGGCGCCCGTTCGCGTAGTCGCGATACTCGCTTGCCAGTTTTTTCGTGAACGGCGAACCGACAGCCTGCGCCTTGTTGAGCGCCTCGACGGTCGAGTTGCTGCTCGCGCCCGTGCAGGCGGCCAGAACGGCCACCATCATCAATGCGCATACCCTTGTTACCAGCTTCATAGAACTACTCCTGTTAGACAGTAAAAAATTGCGTCGCGGCGTCGCACATCATTTTGTTTTATTATCAAATGGATGGCTGCCCAAGCCTCTCTTGTTTATCTTCTTAAAGGCATGTTTGTAAAGATGTTTTCAGGACACAAAGACGGAATATTTTATTAACATAAATACAAACGGGCTTGGCAAGAGGGTTAGGAATACATTATAACCAGCTGAAACCAAGGTAACGCGGGTGTAGCTCAGTGGTAGAGCATTTGCTTCCCAAGCAAAATGTCGCGGGTTCAAATCCCGTCGCCCGCTCCACCCTGCGCCTCAATTAAATTCATAATTTGCAGGGTGTCTCCCGAAGCCTTGGTGCAGGGAGACCGGCTGATTCATGCGCCTTGCTTCGGGTGGCGGGGCAATAGCATTTTTCCAGAACACCCATTTCCGACATATTTAGCTGCTTTATTCCGCCATTCGGACTACTTTTAAAGACGGGGACTTTTATTAGCTGCAGCGGGGAATAGCATGGCGATTGTCACAGGTACCAACGGCAACGATATCCTGAATGGCACGACCAATAACGACACCATCAAGGGGCTGAGAGGCAACGACCAGCTTTTCGGCGATGACGGCGATGACATCATCGACGGCGGCGACGGCAACGACACGCTTGATTCCGGCATCGGCGATGACATCCTGCTCGGCGGGGTCGGGCTTGATACGCTGGTCGGCGGCATCGGCAACAACCGGCTCGATGGTGGCAAGGGCAGCGACGACCTGCGCGGCGGCGACGGCGACGACACTTATGTGGTGGACAGCGCGGGCGATATCATCACGGATACTTCCGGCATCGACCTTGTCGAGGCAAGCGCTTCCTATGTGCTGGGCGCGGGCATTGAAGGCCTTACCCTCACCGGCAAAAGCGGTATCAGCGGCACGGGCAACGGCCTCGACAACACCATCACGGGCAACACCGGAGCCAACAAGTTGTTCGGCATGGCCGGCGCGGATACGCTCGACGGCGGCTTCGGCGCAGACAGCATGACGGGCGGCGCGGACGATGACATTTACATCGTCGACAACAAGGGCGACAAAGTGTTCGAGCTTGCGGGCAAAGGCACCGACACCGTTACCGCGTTCACGGGTTACACGCTGTCGGCCGAGATCGAGAACCTCATCCTCGGCTTCAACTCGGCTGTGGCAAACCCCTCTTTCAGCGGCACGGGTAATGCGCTTGCCAACACCATACTCGGGAATGTGGGCAACAACACGCTCGACGGCGGTGGCGGCGCGGATTTTCTGGCGGGCGATGACGGCGACGATACTTATATCGTCGACGATACCGGCGATGCCATCGTTGATTCAAGCGGCACCGAAACGGCACGGGCAAGCGCAAGCTATGACCTCGGCTTCAGCGCGATCGGCGTCGAGAATCTTGTCCTGACAGGCGTGCTTTCCATTAACGGCACGGGCGATGCGGGCGGCAATACCATCACGGGCAACAGCGCGGCGAATGTCCTCTCCGGCGGCGACGGCGACGACGTGCTGGTCGCCGATGCGCTCGACATCCTCGACGGCGGCAATGACAACGACACCGCGATGGTGGCGTTTACGGCGACGCTTTTCGATGTTGACTGGTCGAATATCGAGAACATCAGCCTCACGGGCAAGGCTGCCATCAACGCCACCGGAGACGGCAACGACAATATCCTCACCGGCAATGCGGGCAACAACACGATTGACGGCGGCGGCGGCGCGGACACGATTGACGGCGGCGCGGGTACCGACACGCTGCGCGGCGGCACAGGCGACGATGTTTACATCGTCAACGCAGCAACGGGGAAAACCATCGTCGAACTGGGGGGCGAGGGCACCGACGAAGTACAGTCGACCGTCACGCACACGCTGGCGGCAGAGGTTGATAACCTTGTGCTGCTGGGCGTTGCCAACCTCAACGGTACGGGCAATGCGCTCATCAATACGCTGACAGGCAATGCCGGAAGTAATACGCTCGATGGCGGGCTCGGCGCGGATGCGCTTATCGGCACCGCCGGAAACGACTTTTTTGTGGTCGACAATGCAGGCGATACTGTCGATGCAAGCGGCGGCACAGGCACCGTATTATCGGGCATCAGCTGGGATTTGGGAGTCAATACGCTCAATGCCGACAACCTGACGCTGACGGGCGTCGCCGCCATCAACGGCACGGGCACCGCAGCCGGCAATACCATCACCGGCAACAGCGCCGCCAACCTCCTGACGGGCAATGCCGGCGACGATACTTTTTTTGCGGATGCGTTTGACATCCTCGACGGCGGTCTCGACAACGACACGGCAGCGGTCGGCTTCACCGCCACGCTCGCCAATATCAACTGGACGGCCATCGAAAACATCACGCTCACCGGCAAAGCCGCCATCAACGCGACCGGCGACGGCGGCGACAACACCCTGACCGGCAACAGCGCAAGAAACACGCTCGACGGCGGGCTTGGAAACGACACCTATGCCATCACGAAGGGCGATGTCGTTATCGATGCGGGCGGCATAGATACCGTGCTTGCAGGATTTACCTATACGCTGATTGCGGGCCTGGAAAACCTGACATTGACGGGTATCGGAAAAATCAACGGTTTCGGCAACGCCGCCATCAATATCATCATAGGCAATGAGGGCATCAACACCATTGACGGCAAGGGCGGCAATGACCTGCTGATCGGCGGCAAGGGCGACGATGTGTATGTCGTCAACAACGCCGGCGTCACCATTTTCGAAAATGGCGGGGAGGGAACCGACCTTGTGCGCGCCGCCGTCTCCACCACGCTCGGCCTTGACATTGAAAATCTTGTGCTGACCGGCACGGCCAATATCAACGGGACGGGCAATGCCGACAGCAACAGCCTGACGGGGAACAACGGCAACAACATCCTCGATGGCGTTACAGGCGCGGATGTGATGGACGGCGGCAGGGGTAACGACACTTATATCGTCGACGACGCGGGCGATGTAGCGTCTGAAAGGGGTGGCGGTATTGATAGTGTCTTCGCCACCGATGTCAGCTTTACGCTGGGCGAAGGGATCGAGAACCTGACATTGCTCAACACGGTGCCGCTGACACCGCTGGATGGCACGGGGAACGGGCTTGCCAACATCATTACCGGTGGTGACGGCGTCAACACGCTGGATGGCAGGGAAGGCAAAGACACGCTGATCGGCGGCGGCGGCGACGATTATTATATCGTCGATGACAGGGGCGACATCATTCTCGAGAACATCAACGAAGGTCAGGACACGATAGAATCTTCCCAGACCTATACGCTGTCACATGACGTCGAAATACTTTTCCTCTCCGGCATCACCGATATCAACGGCACAGGCAACGCGCTCGACAACACGATTACCGGCAATGCGGGCATAAACCAGATTTTCGGCCGCGACGGCGATGACACCCTCGCGGGCGACGCGGGCGAGGACATACTGCGCGGCGAAACGGGCGACGATGTGCTGTCGGGCGGGCTCGGCAGGGATCAACTTTACGGCGGCGAAGGCGCAGACGGCTTTACCTTCTTCGCGGCCACGTCATTCGACGCTGTCGATATTATCCACGATTACAGCGGCGGTGAGGGCGACTTCATCGACCTCACCGATGTGCTGGCGGGCGTCTATGACCCCCTGACCGATAACCTTTCCGACTTCGCCGCCTACGGCAACGGGGGGCGTATTCTCATCGACCTGTCAGGGCAGGCGGGCGCAAACGGCTGGGTTGAAATCGCCCAG
>JAYUPV010000153.1:0-10579 GCA_043759865.1 Alphaproteobacteria bacterium
TGCCTGGAACAAGCGGTGCAGAAGAAATTAGCAGGCAATCTCGGGAGCTAATTTTTAAGCAACAGGATGCTACTATTAACGTTCACTACGATTTAGAAGACGGCACATATCTTTTTCTAGGAGGGGTGGCTGGTGAGGGTGCGTCACAATACAATCGCCGTTTTCCCCTGCTGTCCACGATAGATAAAAGCGGAAACATCCTATCCGGTACTGTTTTTACTCAAGGAGATGCTCTGAAGTTAAGTGAAGGAAGGACTATTAGTCCCGTTTTAGGATTCTATAAGGCTTTCAAATTAGGCGATGGATTCCTGTCCTGTGTGTCGATGGATTGGAATAATGGAGAACAAGCGTCTCATAATCCGCAGGTAGATTTTGTAGCAAAATTTGAAGGCAATTATCAGCCGCAGGCTTTTTTTGAGTTTTCCGAGATAGAAAGCAACTATCCGGTTGCTATATTGCCTTTTGCTGAGATGGAAGATTCGATTGCAGTTATTGCTACTGTGAAGGCGCCCGATGTTAAACGGAAACCCGGAAGAATGTTATTAGAGGCACCTCGCCCTCGCTTTGTTGTGACGCTAGATAAAAAACTGGAAGCAATGTCTTCTATCGAGTTGCCTGCCCAATGCATAGGGAGCGCGATTTACAATCCAGCCGCACAGCAATTTGTTACTCTGCCTCGTCATGAGTTTAAAGACAGAAATATTTGCAGGTTTTCTAAAGATGGGAAAACTGCGAACGCTTCAACGCTCATCAAAGAATTTACATTAAACGATATGTTTAATACAGCAAACGGGGATTTTATTTTAACCGGCCAGCTTAAGCCAAAGGCTAAAGATGGTTATTTAAATGAACAAACGTATTTAATGCATTTCGATAAGGAACTGAATTTTATTTCGGGAGTCGCTTTTCCGGAGATGATTAACAATCTCGATAATTCGCTGTTTGTCTCTCCGCAAGGTGAGTATTTCCTCATTGCGATGTTGCGCGACAGTCTTTCTTTATTGTCATCAAAAACGGCAATAACGGCAATTATTAAAATTACACCGGAATTGAAGATATCTTGGGCAAAGGTTTTAGAAGGCACAGGGGCGGCGTGCGTGAGGTCTATTAACTTTAGAAATGATGGGTCAATAAGCGTTCTCGCACCTTTAGAGATATATCACGCGCCCAAGCTCGAGCACATGTTTGGCGAAATCATGCAGAGTGTAAATGCGATCCCAGCTCTTAATTCTTTCGCCCTTTTGGAGCTTGACCGGGATGGAAAGGAGATGGGATCTTTTACTAAGGAATATTCTCCGAAAACGGTGCCGGTTCCTGAACTGGAACGAGAAATATTTGAAAAGAAGGGGCAGTCTATGCCGATCTCAGGCAGGTCTCTTCATTTGACAAAGACTGAAGTGCCGTTAAAAAAGACTTCAGTTACATTGGAATATAAAACATTGGGAAGGCCTTGGGATAAATAATGCGCGGATATTTCGGCATAGGTGCGGAGGGTATCTCGAAATCCATGAATGTGGGCAGCTTGCTGCGCACGTCGCATGCTTTCGGGGCGAGCTTTTTTTGTACCATCGGCGCGTCGGTCGATGTGCGGGAGATGGGGGCGAGTGATACGTCGGGCGCTTTCGGGCATATCCCGTTTTACGAGTTTAAAAACGCGGCGGACCTGCTGCTGCCCGCCAACACCGCGCTTGTCGCGGTCGAGCTGGTCGAGGGCGCGGTTGATTTGCCGAGCTTCCGGCACCCGTTGCGTGCCGTCTATGTCCTCGGCCCTGAAAAGGGCAGCGTGTCGGATGCGATGCTGAAGCGCTGCGACCATGTCATCAAAATCCCCATGAAGTTCTGCGTCAATGTCGGCGTTGCGGGCGCGATTGTCATGTATGACCGCCTCATCTCGCTCGGCAAATTCGCCGACCGCCCCGTCAAGGCCGGCGGCCCCTTCATCCCCGAACACCTCCGCAAAGACCAGATCGTTTCCGCGCCGAATGACAGGCCCTTTATTTCCCGCAGCAAGAAAAAACAGGAGAAAACTTAATGCGTACGACATTTATTGCCGCCACCGCACTCGCCCTTGTCATTTCCTTCGCTTATCCCGTTCATGCGGCGGGCGGGCTTGGCACGCAGCAGGAAGAAGCTGATCTTGTCAAGAAACCCCCTGCGACCGGACTCGGCACAGGTATCGGTACGCAAGGATTGAAAACCGCACCCGCAACCGGCAGTGGCGCGACCCAAGGTATTCTCATCGGCAAAAAACCGCCGTCGGGTGTGGCGAACCCCGCAGCAACGGGCAATGCAGGCACGCAAGGCATTCTCATCGGCAAGCCGGCTGTGGGACAAACCGGAACAGGTCTTGGTGGCAATCACCCCGCCGGTCAAACGGGTTTGGGCCAAACAGGTTTTGGCAACGCAGGCAATGCGGGTAACACGGGTCTCGGCGGCAGGCAGGGTCTTGGTAATAGCGGTGTTGGTGGCAATACAGGTCTCGGCGCGGCAGGTGGTGCTGGCAATCCGCGCAGCCAGTTCGAAGGCGGCACACAAGGCAGCCTGCGTGACGGCGTGGGAACGGGCAGGGGCTTGAGCAATACCGGTGGCGGCACGGGTCACGGTGTTGGTCTCAGCAACACTGGCGGCGGCAGCGGCGGTCAGGGCACAGGCCGCGACCTCAACAACTTCGGTGGCAGTGGCGGCGGTCAGCGCGGCGAAGGTCATGGTATTGGCCTGAGCAACACCGGCGGCGGTCGCGGCTAAAGCCGCGGTTCGGGCGGCGATGGCAGCGGCACGGGTCTCAACAATTTCGATACCGGCTCCGGTGGCCTTAACAACTTCGGCAAGGCCGGCACAGGCGCGATGGGCGGCGGTGGCAGCCAGAGCGGCAACGGTCACGGCGGCACCCATGGCGGCGGTGAAAGCGATGTCGGCGGCGGCGGACAGGCGGGCGGCTCTGACGACAAGCCGAAAGATGGAGGCATCGTCAATTTCTTGACGCCTTCCAACACCGTCACCCCCTCGGGCGGCAACAGCGGAAATGGCGGTCGCAGCAACAACGGCGGCAACACCGTGACTCCCACCGGCAATACCGTAACGCCCTCCGGCGTCAGCAACAATAACAGCAGCAGCAACTCGAATTCCAATTCAAATTCGAGCAGCAACTCCAACGACGGCAAGAAAGATAACGGCGGCGGACAAAGCGCCAGCGGCGGCCAGAATTCCGGCGGCAGCGAAAAACCGCCGAAGGAAAGCGAAGGCGGCGGCGGCAAGGATAAAAACAGCATGCCGCGTGAAGACGGCGTGGGCGGTGGCGGCGGCACGGCAATGACGGGCCGCGAAGGCCAGTCCTCGGCCAGCAGCGGCGACGGTCGCGGCGACGGCGGCGCAGCTCCGCGCGTGCAGATCAACACCGGCGCAGGCGGCCTTGCGGGCCAGCCCGGCATGGAAGGTACAGCTTCGGGCGCGCTGCCGACAGGCAACCTTGTCCCCGGTGCTGGCGCACAAGTCAATCCGGGCGGCGGCACGGGCGGCTCGGGCGGTGGCGACGGCAGGCCGTAAAACCAGAACGGTTA
This sequence comes from Alphaproteobacteria bacterium, assembly GCA_043759865.1. Classification (GTDB taxonomy): domain Bacteria; phylum Pseudomonadota; class Alphaproteobacteria; order Micavibrionales; family UBA2020; genus JAPWJZ01. Next base: position 3,558 of record JAYUPV010000153.1, read on the forward strand.
TCGACACAAAAACCCCGGCTTCACCGCCGGTTTTTTTTGTTTTCGGAATGCGGATTTACTGCGCTGCAACATATGTTGCAGCGCGCAAAAATTTATTATCGCGTAAGGGCATATCAAATTCTGTTTATTGCGAAATTGCTGCGGTGCTTCGAAATATTCCATCTATTGCATTTTCCATCTCGTCTTTTAGTGGACACGACTCATATGGATGTGGGAAATCCAAGTTACGCACTGGGGAATGCGGCGCTTATTGCGATGCATTCGCAACATGAGATACAGGGAGTTTCAGATGTCCGTTTTCAGCCACAAGGAATTCGACCAGCACGAACAGATTTCGTTTTTCACCTGCCAGCAGACAGGGTTGAAGGCGATTATCGCCGTGCACAATACAAGCCTCGGCCCCGCGCTTGGCGGCTGCCGCATGTGGGCGTATGAAAACGACGAAGCGGCCATCAAAGACGTGCTGCGTCTCTCGAAAGGCATGACGTATAAAGCGGCCATCACCGGCCTGCCCCTCGGCGGCGGCAAATCGGTTATCATCGGCGATCGGAAAACCAAAACCTCCGAAATGATGCGCGCCATGGGCCGCGCGGTCGAGGCGATGGGCGGCCGCTACATCGTGGCCGAAGACGTCGGCACCACGACCGAAGACATGAACGCCATCAACAGCCAGACGAAACACGTCGTCGGCATCGCGGGCGGCGCACACGGCTCGGGCGACCCTTCGCCCACCACGGCGCTTGGCGTGTTCACCGGCCTGAAATCGGCTGTGCGCTACCGCATGGGCAAGAACGACCTGAAAGGCCTGAAAGTGGCCGTGCAGGGTCTGGGCAACGTGGGCTACAGCCTCTGCCGCCAGCTGCATGAAGCAGGCGCGCAACTGTTCGTCACCGACATGGCGACGGATAAAGTAGACATGGCCAGCCGCGAATTCGGCGCCATGCCCGTTGCGCTCAACAGCATCTATGATGTCGAGGCCGATGTGTTCGCGCCCTGCGCCCTTGGCGGCATCCTGAACGATGACACCATCGCACGCCTGAAAGTTCAGGTGGTGGCTGGCGCTGCCAACAACCAGCTGGCCGAAGCACGCCATGGCGACATGCTGCGCAAAAAACAGATGCTCTACGCGCCCGACTACCTCATCAACGCAGGCGGATTGATCAGCGTGTATTACGAACACCTCGCACGCTCGACGGGCAAGCCACACGACCGCGCTGCGGTGCTGGAACAGGTCGCAAAAATCGACGCGACGGCGGAAGCGATCTTCAAACGCTCCGACGCCGAAGACATCTCGACCGGCCTCGCCGCAGACCGCGTTGCCGAAAGCCGCTTCGTGAAAAAGGCGGCCTGCAAAGCTGCCTAAGAATTAAGAAAAGACCAAAACACGTACCCCTCTTCCGCAAGGAAGAGGGGTTGTTTTTTGCCAACCGAGGCTCAATTTATAATTGTATTTTCCTTAAATAACAATTATTAATTGCAACATGACGGACGATACCGACATCAAAGCGCAGGCGCAAAAGCTCGAATCCCTCGGCAGGTTCGCGGGCGGCATGGCGCATGACTTCAACAACATCCTGTCCATCATCGAGGGCTATGCGGCAATCGCGGTGCGGCAGTTGCAGGAAGGCACACTCGATGCCGCGCAGTTGCAGAAAATTATGGCCAGCACCCAGCGCGGCGCGGGGTTGACGCGGCAGCTGCTCGCCTTTGCCCGCCAGAAAATCGCCGTCACCGAAAAGCTTGATCTTGCGCGCGAGGTGCGGGAGCTGCAGGTGCTTCTCCACCCGCTGCTCGGCGAAACCATCCGGCTTCATTTGCGGCTATCACCCGCGCCCGTCTGGGTCAAGGCATCGCGCGACCATCTCGCGCAGATATTGCTGAACCTCGCCCTGAACGCGCGCGATGCGATGCCGCAGGGCGGCGTGCTGAGCATCATTTGCGAAAACCACGGCCTCAGCGTTATCGACAGCGGCCACGGCATCACGCCCGATGTTATGCCACGCATTTTCGATCCGTTTTTCACCACAAAAAAAGCGGGGCAAGGCACAGGGCTCGGCCTTTCGGTCGTCTACGGTATTGTGGGACAGTTGAATGCAAAAATTTCGGTGGCATCGCAAAACGGCCACGGCACGCGCGTCGATATTTCTTTCCCGCCGGTCGATGCGCCCGTGCATCTTTTGCGTCCGGCTGTAAAAGACATTTCCCTCAAAGGCCGCACGATACTGGTGGCCGAGGACGAACCCGAGCTGCGCGATGTGCTGGCGGTGGTTTTTGCCGGCATGGAAATGAAAGTGCTGACCGCCTCGAACGGCAACCACGCCTTGCAGGTGCAGCGCGACTATGGCGGCAGCATCGATTTCCTCATGACCGATGTGGTGATGCCCGAAATGGACGGCGTGACGCTCGCGCCCCTGTTCCACGCCGCGCGGCCGGAGACGAATGTGATTTACATGAGCGGCTACCCCTTCGTCGAAATTCCGGCGGGTGCCGATTTCATCGCCAAGCCGTTCCGCGAAAACATGGTGCTCGAAGTGCTGAAACGGGCGCTGGAGCGCCGCGATAAACGCCTGAAAAACGCTGCGGAAGACGACAGCGATTCATAATACACCCCGAATGCCCCGCCATACACCATAACGCGCTACAATTCCCCTTGCGTTTGTTGCCATATTCCGCTTAAATATCAGGCAGTTAAAGACTGACAGCCGGGGATGGCGTGACGAAAATCAAGGAAACGGATGTACTGGTGATCGGCGGCGGCGTGAACGGCTGCGGCATCGCGCGCGACCTCGCGGGGCGCGGGCTTTCGGTCATCCTGTGCGAGAAGGACGACCTCGCCTGCGCCACATCGTCGGCCTCGACCAAGCTTATCCACGGCGGCTTGCGCTATCTCGAACACCGCGAGTTCGGCCTCGTGCGCGCGGCACTGAAAGAGCGCGAAGTGCTGCTGAAATCCGCGCCGCATATCATCTGGCCGCTGACATTCGTTTTGCCGCATCACAAAAAACTGCGCCCGTGGTGGCTGATACGCCTCGGCCTGTTTTTATACGACCATCTCGGCGGCCGCAAAATTTTGCCCGCGTCCAAAAGCCATTTCCTGCCGGGCACGCTGCTCGGCCAGCCGTTGAAGGGAGAATTCCGCCGTGGCTTTTCCTATGCCGACTGCTGGGTGGAAGACACGCGGCTTGTCGTTCTCTGCGCCCGCGACGCGCAGGAAAAAGGTGCGGAAATATTGACGCGCACCGAATGCCTCGGCCTTGCCAAGCACGCGAAAGAAGACCATTGGGTCGCTGACATGCGCGACCACAACACCGACGAAAACTTCCGCGTGCATGCGAAACTGGTGGTCAACGCCTCTGGCCCGTGGGTCAACAAAACGTTGAACCTTGCGGGCAAGGATGTGGCGAAACACAAGGTGCGCTGGGTCAAGGGCAGCCATATTATCGTGCCGCGCCTGTACCAAGGCGACCACGCGTATATATTGCAAAATGAAGACGGGCGCGTGGTTTTCACCATCCCGTATGAAAAGAAATACACGCTGGTCGGCACGACCGATGTCGAATATCACGACGATATCGAGGAAGTGCGGATTTCGATGGAGGAAGTCGACTACCTCTGCAACGCCGTCAACCGGTTCTTCCGCCACCCTGTGAAGCCGGAAAGCGTCGAGTGGACCTATTCCGGCGTGCGCCCGCTGGTCGATGACGGCGACGGCGATGCGTCGGCCGTCACGCGCGATTATCTGCTCGAGATGGATGCGGTCGAGGGGCTGCCGCTGCTCTCCGTCTTCGGCGGCAAAATCACCACCTTCCGCAAGCTCTCCGAACAGGCAGGCGCGCTTGTGACCGCCAAGCTCGGCAAGGGCGGCAAGGCATGGACGGAAAAAGCGCCGCTGCCGGGCGCTGAATCAACCGCCGCGAATTTCGAAACCTTCCAGAAAACCCTGCGCCGCGAATACGCATGGCTGCCCGATGTATTGGCACAGCGCCTCGCCCGCGCCTATGGCAGCCGCGTGCGCGAAATTTTGCGCGGCGCAAAACGCCTCGGCGACCTCGGCGAATATCTCGGCGAGAATATTTACGAGTCGGAAATAAAATACCTCGTCAATTATGAATGGGCGCAGACGCTGGAAGACATTTTGTGGCGCCGCTCAAAACTCGGCCTGCACACCACCGAAGACACGCAGAAAAAAATGAAAAAGCTGCTGAAGAAACTGGTGGGGAAGAAGGAGGCGGCTTAAGTGACGGCGAGTGAAAATGTCACAAAGTCCGACCGAATTAAAGTAACATTTTTGATTGTATTGATTCTGGGCGTGTCAGCCTTCTTGCAAAGGCAGTTCTTGGGTCACGGTTATAATTTTCTCGCAACTGCGGTGCTGTTTTGCGGCTACTTGCTTGCTGTTCTGGCGCAAGCGATAGCTATCGGCAGCATTATCTCTTTTGCTGTTCGTTTGAAGCGTGGTTTTTTCAAAAAAAATAAATTTGCATCCGTCATTATCCTGCTATTCATTTTTGTAATTAGTATGTTCTTGCTCATCGTGGCAGATTACGCGACTTATGATCCTGAGATGCGAACAGGAATGGAACGGGAGTGGTGGGTTACACTTCCGAAGCGTCTTTTCACCATTTCCACGATTATTCTGATAGCGGGTATTATATGCTACGAAGCAAAAAATCTTCTGCTTCAGCGGCTAAGCAATGTCAAATATCGCGTTTTCTTTCTGATAATGGTCGTTATCATAAGCATTCCGGTATCGGCAGTAGCTGTGTTCCCCTTGCGCTACTTAGAATTTTGGCAATATGATGTTCCTAGAATATGTTATGGGACTGCCACCAAGTGCGTAAAAACAGTTGTACAGTGTATGAGAATAAATCCGGGTACTGAAGCCTGTGGCAAATATGACGAATGGCAACCTTGATGCGTGAGTGGAGTTACTTTTAAATGGCAAAATTCATCCTCGCAATCGACCAAGGGACGACCAGCACGCGGGCGGTGTTGTTTGACGAGCAGGGGCACCTGATCGGCGTCAGCCAAAAGGAATTGCAGCTTTCCTACCCGCATAACGGCTGGGTGGAGCAGAACCCCGAGGATATCTGGCAGGACACGCAATATGTGTGCCGCGGAGTGATGGAGCAGTTCAGCGTCCACCCGTCCAATATCATCGGCATCGGCATCACCAACCAGCGCGAAACGACGGTGGTGTGGGACAGGAAAACCGGCGAGCCGATTTATAACGCCATCGTCTGGCAGGACCGCCGCACGGCGGATATGTGCCAGAAACTGAAAGACGAAGGCCGCGAGGAAGTTTTCGCCAAGAAAACCGGCCTGCTGCTCGATCCGTATTTTTCCGGCACGAAAGTCCGCTGGATACTCGAAAACGTCAAGGGCGCATGGGCGCGGGCGGAGGAGGGCGAGCTTTGCTTCGGCACCATCGACAGTTTCCTGTTGTGGCGGCTGACGGGCGGCAAATCGCACGCGACCGACATCACCAACGCCTCGCGCACGCTGCTCTACGACATCGTCGCCCAGAAATGGGATGACGAGCTGCTGCATATTTTGAACATTCCCGCGAAAATGCTGCCGGAAGTAAAAGACAACGCCGCCGATTTCGGCACGGTGACGGAAGATTTCATCGGCCACCCCGTCAAGGTGACAGGCATGGCGGGCGACCAGCAGGCGGCGCTCATCGGCCAAGCCTGCTTCAAGCCCGGCATGGTGAAAAGCACCTATGGCACGGGCTGTTTCGCGCTCATGAATATCGGCGAGACATTCAAGCTCTCGAAAAACCGGATGCTGACCACTGTCGGCTACCGTCTCGGCGGGAAAATAACCTATGCGATGGAAGGCTCGATTTTCGTCGCGGGTGCCGCGATACAGTGGCTGCGCGACGGTTTGAAAATCATAAAGTCATCGGGCGAGACGGAAGCGATTGCAAAATCGGTCGAGGACAACGGCGGGGTCTATATGGTTCCCGCCTTCACCGGCCTCGGCGCACCGCACTGGAACCCCCATGCGCGCGCCAGCATATCGGGGCTGACACGCGGTGCGACTTCCGCGCATATCGTGCGCGCGGCATTGGAGGCGCAGGGCTACCAGACCGCCGACCTGATGCAGGCGATGGCCGAAGACGCGGGCTATCCCATCACTGAAATCCGCGTCGACGGTGGCATGGTGAAAAACAGCTGGGTCTGCCAGTTCCTCGCCGACATTACCTCCACGCCCGTGCTGCGCCCCACTGTCACGGAAACCACGGTGCTGGGTGCTGCGTATCTTGCGGGGTTGCAGGCGGGGATTTTTCCGTCGCTCGACCATATCGGCAAGGAATGGGAATGCGAGCGGCGCTTTACGCCCGTCATGCCCTCGGCGGAACGCGAAAAATTGTATGACGGCTGGCAGCAGGCCGTGAAGCAGGTGCTGGCGTGACGGCCGGCACGCATCTCGACTGGCGGAAAATTTTTGCGACGCTTTTGTTGCTGCCGCATGTGGGGCTTGCGGTGCTGGCTTCGTTCAATCTGTTCCTCGACCTGTCCGTCATGGACCTTTACGGCATGCGGAAATTAAACATTATCATGGGTAGCGTGATTACGACCGGCGAGGTGCTGACTTGCATCGCGCTGTTGCACCCCGGAAAATTCTCGTCGCTTGGCTGGCAGTCGCGGGTGCGGATATCGGCGGCGGTGTGGAATTTCCTCAACAGTTTCTGGCTCGCCTATCTGGTGCTGCGCCACACAGGCATCGACCGCGTCCAGATGGGCGAAATGGCGCTCGCCTTTATCACCCTCTGCGCGCTTTTGATTTTCGCGATTGAAGAAAAGAAGTCCTAACATTTCTTCCCCTCTCCCGCAGGGCGGGAGAGGGGATAAAAGGAAAAAGTTCGGGGGCCTTTTTAGGGGCCCCCGGGATCTTTGTTCACACACACTTTTATTATTTGAATTCTGCCGTTTGTCCTTCGTCGGCCAGACGCTTTAGCGCCTATGCACGATTACAGACTAGCAAAGAGGTGTGACGAATTTGCTAACGAAAGG
>JAYUPV010000154.1:0-3998 GCA_043759865.1 Alphaproteobacteria bacterium
GCTGGCCCAATATAAATTGCTCATGTGGCTGTACTCCCCATGTACAGAGAATCATTATCCGGCTATAATCTCAAGAGATTTATAGGGTCTGAACCCTAGGTATAATATCCAGTACAATCCAAGAACGTAAGGGTAAAGCCACGCTATCTGAGGGTAAATTTGTGGGTAAAATTGAGATTAATTCAGAATCTTCTTTTATCTTTCAACCAGATAGGCTGCGAGTTAGGCTTCCACCCCCTCGGGTGGCTGGCCACATGTCTCACACAAATTTAAAAAATTGTTCGCTGAAACGGATTACCGCCTCAACCTCGGCGGCTGTTTCTTTTTCAGGTTTTCGAGATGCGTGGCGGTGACGGCTTTTGCGGCTTGTTCTTTTGCCTGCTCGCCGTTGAGGCGTTCGTATTCTTTTAGCTGCAACAGCCTGTCGTCGATCAGGGCGAGCATATCTTCGCGGCCGGAGCGTTTGGCGTAGTCGACGGGAGTGTTGCCCGCGTTGTCCTTCACATCGAGCGACGCGCCTTTTTTCAACAGGTATTCGACGACATCGTGCTTGCTGAGTTCGACGGCCCAAGTAAGCGCGGGTTTTTCGTCCGTACCGCCGGCATTGATGTTCGCGCCGCCTTCCACCAGCATCTTCACGATTTCGGTATGGCCAGCGAAAGCCGCCCAAGTCAGCGCACAGGCATTGATGTCGTCGCGGCGGTCGACAATGGCCGCGCCGTATTGGTCGAGATAGCTTCGCACCATGCCCGCATCGCCCCTGTTCGCGGCTTCGCAAAAATCTTTTATGTCCTGCTTTGACGGCGGAAAGGAGTCGTTACGCATGGGTGAAACGGGCGACATGAAATGGCCTCCGGAAATATACGGTAAACTTTTGAACTGCTGGGCATTATGCAAGATTCGCCGGAGAAATCTACCCGCAATAACAGCATTTTTCCATATTGGAATCTGTGTTATTCTTGACTGGACTATGCCGCCCGTACAACGGAAACTGGCATCAGGAATGAGGAGCTGCCCCGTGCGCACATTGTTATTTCTTGCCGTGCTGACATTTTCCGTCGCTCTCGCCTGTGGCGCAATTGCAGCAGAACCCGCTGCCGCGCCTGCCGCTGCCAAGTCTGCTGTTGTTCCTGTTCCCGCGCCGGAGTTGCGCGATGTGACGCCGGTCGAGAAAGCCTATGTCAACTTCGCGCTCGACCAGAAGAATCCTGCCGTCTGTGCAAAAATTTCTCCCCTCGCCCGTGAAACCAACCGTTTCCTGACGACCGGCCGGCAAGTGTTTTTCACGCGTTCGGCCTGCTTCATGTATGTCGCGCAGATAACGCTCAAGCCCGAGTATTGCAGCGCGGTCAAGGAAGCGCCGGGCAGTTTTTTCGCCAAGGGCTGGTACTTCACGCAAAAAAACTGCGAAAGGCTTGTCGCGACAGGCAGGACGCTGCAGATGGCCTTCACCGTCGACGCGCAGCTTATCATGAAACATCTCGGCTATGGCGAGGCGGAGCTGAACGGGCGTAGCTGGATACAGTTTTATCAGGACATCCGCAAAAATCAGGACAAGTCCCTGCCCGACCGTATCAAGCGGATGCTGGATTTCACCAAGATACAAATGTTGATGGACGAGTAGCCTTAGCCGACGGATCTTACGGCAGGCGACTGCACCGGTGTTTTTTGCGGCACTTGCGGGCGCTGCTGCTCGGGGCGTTGCGTGTATTCGCGCGCGACAGTCTTGAAGCGCTTCAGTTGCACCAGTTCCTGCAAACGTCCATGCGCTTCTTCAAGAAAGGCACCGGGGACGAAGCCGTAAAACTGGCTGCGTTCCATGCGGTCGGGTACGCGGCGTATATCGGTGCCGGGCCATTCAAACTTGTTCACTTCCGAAACCATCAGCCACGAGTTCAGGCCGTCGAGTCCGAGGCGCGCTTTGGTCTCCGCCGGCATCAACAGCGACTCTTCGGGATAGAAGGGCGGCGTGTGGGTGATGGGCGAAACGTAAACGACTTTTTTGTCGTTTTCTTCTTTGACCGCAAGGATGAGGCTGGGGCGGAACTTGATACGCTCGACCGTGCCGCCCGGCAATTCGCGCATGCCGTCTTTCGCCTGACGCGCCCAGAGATAACCGTAATTGATAACCATGCCCGCTTTGGGTTCGACGTAGATTGTCATTTCTTGACCTCTCCGTCGAAAGCGCGGCACTCGGCCGGAATTTCCGCGTTAAGGATGGTATCAAGGTCTTCCTGCGACAGCTCGCTGATATGCATCGCCTTCTGGTTCATTTTCTGGAGAGCCGTGAAAATATCATACGGCACCATCACGGCATGGGGCTGGCCATGCTTCAGGACGGTCACCGGGTGCTCGACGTCGTGCTTGAGCAAATACTCATACACATCGACAAAATCGATTGTTTCAGGCATTTCTTTTAATCCGTAACTTTCGTGCGACTCCGTATCGCGGAATCAGTATATCGAAAATATGCTTCTGTAAAAGAAAAATGTTGTTTAGTTATTAATATCAGTAAGTTAATAGCTATTTTTTATGTATATTATGGGAAATTAAACATGAAAATCCGCACACTCTATTTCAAGGTCGACGATGTGGCCGCCGCCGCCGGTTTCTGGTCTGCCCTGCTGCAAGTCGCGCCGCACAAGGATTTCGAGAGCTGGAAGGAAATCAATTGCGGTAATATCCGCATGGGATTTTTGAAAAACGACTTCGGCGACAAGTTCAGCGGTTCCGGCTGTGTGCCAGTTTTTGAATTTCCCGACGACAGCCTCGCTGCCCACATCGCCCGCGCAAAGGAACTTGGGGCGACTGTTATTATTGACGGTCTTGACGACCCGAACATGAAATCCATCGCCTTCCGCGACCCCTTCGGACATGAATTCGAGCTGTCGAAATTCCATGATTAGGAATCCGGTAACAAGCTGATTAAGAACAGCATTTTTACCAAGTTTTCGCTTTACTTTTGCATGTCTTATGTCTAATCTCACCGGATTAGGAAAAATAAGATTCGGAACGTAGCCGCGATGCCCTCGTCCCCCTACAGCTTTAGCGCACAGATGAAAAAGAAGCTGGAACGCTTCTGGTCGGACCTGCGCTATGACTGGAAATATCCGAAGACCGAAGAGGCGGGCATACTGACTCGCGCCTTCCGCAAAGTAGCAATCGTGACAGTCGCGGCGAGCGCGGTCGCCGTCGGCGGCGCGCTGATCGGCGACAACTGGATGGAAAAAACCTACCGCAATATTTTCCACGACAACGCCTACACGCTCGACCTGAAACCCGCTACAGGCGCGGTCAGGGCCGACAACACGTCGCCCCTTTTCGTCGGCACCGCCGAAACCAAGCGCACGATTGCGATGCAGGAAGACCTGCTGACGATTGGCCTTGCACTCAGCCCCGCTGGCGCGAACGGCGATTTCCACAAGGAAGACCTGAACGCGGTCAACTGGTTCCGCGCCACAGTCGGCCTGCCTGCCAGCGAGTTCGCCGATGGCCGCACGCTGCGCCTGCTGGCCGAACAAGCCGCCAACCGCCGTGAATTGCAGGGCGAGTTGAACGGCGGCGGCTCGGTTCACCAGTCCGTTTTGCGTAAAAGTTTCGTCAACCCGAGCCTCGAAGAAAAGACGCGCATCCGCGAGGCACAGGCGTATCTGACGCAGATCAACCTGAAAATCGGCCCGCACAAGATGAACGGCATCATGGACGATATCATGGTCGCCTCCGTCACCGAGTTCCAGCAGAAATTTCCTGGCGATCTTATCCCGAACGGCGAGATCGACTTCAAGACCATGCAGAAACTGAAAGCAGCGGCCTACCAGTCGCTTGTTGCCTCCGGCATGCTGGACGACGCAAAGCAGCAGGGCCTCGACGACCTCTCCCCCATCATCAACGGCCAGCAGATGACGATGGCGGAAGTAGGCCAGCTCGCGACCAAATACCGCGAACGAGGCGCGATGCAGTTCGTCGTCGACGGCGTGGTCGAGGCGACGAAGGAAGCA
>JAYUPV010000155.1:0-4733 GCA_043759865.1 Alphaproteobacteria bacterium
CAAGGACAACGACAAGGCGATCGCGCTGTACAAAGGCCTCGGCTACAAAAAAGTCGGATCGGACTGGTGGTACTACAACGATGGCATGACCGGCCTCGAAATGGTGAAATCGCTGCGCCCCGCCGCCGCGAACGACAACAAAGGCTGGGGAATAGGCACTTTCTTCAAGAAAGTCCTGGGCTTCGCGCCCTGAGAAACTATTTGACATAATCTATAGTTTCGGGGTATAATATCTCTCAAGCCGGGATGCTCCCGAACGTGCGGTCTTTCCTTGTTCCTCGCCCGTTTGACTTCCCTTCCCCGGCAGAACAGCAAAACAGAATTGTTCTAATCCTGTCGCACGGTGCGGCGGGAAAATTTGAAGGAGAACGGATGATGGCTAATTACGCAGCAGCAGCTTTTGTGGCATTGGGTGTGGTCGTTGTGGTGGCGGCGGCGCCGGTTGGCGGCGCACTCCTCGGCGCATCTCTCACGGGCAGCACATGGCTCGGCGGCGCTGCGGGCTTTGGCCTTGGCATGGCGGCGTTGCCCGTGCCCTATGGATTGCTGATAACCAAAGACGACACCGGAAACGGCAAAAGCCGCACGCTGCGCGTGGCCGAGGAAATTGTGGGGCTGTACAAAAGCGTCGGCGAAATCGCTGTCGGCATCACGAGGGATGTACTGGGCGCTGTTTTCAAAAAGAAACCCGCCCCCTTCGTGCCGCGCGTTGACAACGACGACCCGTACCGCCTCGAAAATGGCGGCGCCGAAACCGAAGCGCAATCACGCCTCGGCTCCGCAACAGTCAGCAAAGACTTCGCCGCCGTGAACACAGGCAAAACTGAAACCGGTTACGTCGCAGGGTCGGAAATCTCTTCCATGCCGAAAAGATGGGGCATGCGGGGCTAGAAACAGGCCGTTTTTTGGCTGTTTCGAACCTATTGTTCCCATAAAATCCCCTTGGTTTTTCGAGGCTATGTAGTATATTGGCTGTTCTGAAATTGAAGGGATTCAAGACTATGACTGTCGCCGTCCGATTTGCCCCCAGCCCCACCGGCAAGCTCCATGTGGGAAGCGCGCGCACCGCGCTGATCGTCTGGCTGTGGGCGCGCAAAAACAACGGCACGTTCATGCTGCGCATCGACGACACCGACCTTGTGCGCTCGACCGAGGAAAACGTGGACGACATCATGGCCGGCATGAAGTGGCTCGGCCTCAACTGGGACAGCTTCGCAAGGCAGCGCGAGCGCGGAGCGCAATACGAAGCCGAAATCAACAAGCTGAAAGCCAACGGCCGCCTCTACCCCTGCTTTGAAACCGAGGAAGAGCTGGAACTGAAGCGCAAGGTCCAGCTGAACATGAAACAACCGCCGATTTACGACCGCGCGGCGCTGAAGCTGACCCCCGAACAAATCGCTGCGCATCAAGCCGCAGGCCTCAAGCCGCATTGGCGCTTCAAGCTGGAACACAAACCCATCATCTGGGAAGACCTTGTGCGCGGCCATGTTGAATTCAACGGCAAAGATATGTCTGACCCCGTGCTGGTGCGCGCCGACGGCCGCCCGCTGTACCATATCTGCTCCGTCATCGACGATATCGAGTTCAAGGTCACGCATGTCGTGCGCGGCGAAGACCATGTGACCAACACCGCAACCCACGTGCAGATGTTCGAGGCGCTCGGCGCAAAGCCGCCGCAATTCGCCCACGTCACGCTGCTGGGCGACATGGAGGGCGGCAAGCTCTCGAAACGCAAGGGCGGCTTCGGCATCAAGTCGCTGATGGATGAAGTGGGCATCGAGCCGATGGCACTGATCTCGCTCGTCTCCCGCATCGGCACCTCCGACCCCATCGAGCCGCTGTTCACGATGCAGCAGGTTATCGACAGTTTCGACTTCGGCAAATTCTCGCGCAACCTGCCGAAATTTGACGAGGACGAGCTTTATCGCCTGAACGCGAAGATTTTGCACCAGAAGCCTTTCTCGGAAGTGAAAGAACGCCTTGCCGCGCTCGGCCTCACCGCCATCGACGAGCCTTTCTGGAACGCCGTGCGCCCGAACCTCGAAGTCCTCGCCGACATCGCCGACTGGTGGCATGTGGCGAAAGGCAACGTAAAGCCCGTCATTCATGATGCCGATTTCGCCAAAGTCGCAGCCGACCTGCTGCCGACTGACCCGTGGGACAACACCACGTGGCAAAAATGGGTCGATGAAATCAAACTGAAAACCAACCGCCGCGGCAAAGAACTGTTCATGCCCCTGCGCTGCGCCATCACCGGACAAGAGCACGGCCCTGATTTGAAGGACCTGCTGCCGTTGATTGGCCGCGCACGCGTGCTGGAGCGCCTTAAGGCGGCATAAATGGCTGGCACCAACAGAACGCGCGATAGTCTTCCGGAAGCGGCTGCCCTCGCCCCTGTCGTTATCCTTGTGCATCCGCAGCTGGGCGAGAATATCGGTATGTGCGCGCGGGCGATGCTGAACTGCGCGGTGACGGAGCTGCGGCTTGTGAAGCCGCGCGACGGCTGGCCGAACCACACCGCCATTTCCTGCGCCTCGGGCGCGATTGACGTGCTGAACAACGCCAAGGTTTTCGAGACAACGAAAGAGGCCGTGGCGGATCTCGAATTCGTGCTGGCCACCACCGCGCGCGAACGCGGCATGGTGAAGGAAATTTACACGGCGGAGGCCGGCGCAAAGGCCATCCGCGAAAAGAACCTCGGCGGCGTGCAGAAATGCGGCTTGATGTTCGGGCCGGAACGCACCGGCCTCGAGAGCGACGATGTCGCGCTTGCCAACGCGATTTTAAATATCCCCCTCAACCCCGGCTTTTCGTCGCTGAACCTTGCGCAGGCGGTGCTGCTGACCTGCTATTCGTGGCTTTCCGCCGCCAACCCGTTCAGCGGCGCGCCCGTCGAGTCCGACCTTGGCGAAACCGCGCCTGCGACAAGGGGCGATGTCGAGAATCTGCTGAAGCATCTGGAAGATGAACTCGACACCGCAGGATTTTTCCGCAGCCCCGACCAGAAACCGACGACGCTCCGGAACATCCGCAATTTCTTTTTCCGCTCCGGCATCACGCAGCAGGACGCGCGCACGATGCACGGGATTTTCTCGTGCCTCACGGGAAAGAAAAGCTGGAAATAATCAGGGATTGAAAGCGGGCGGCCTTTTCTTCGGCGTATCGCCCGACATACCGCCTTCAATGACATGCTTGCGGTAGGCTTCGGCGAATTTGTCGCGCAGGCGCGGCACGCGCTGCAATGCTTCCTGGAATTTCGGCGATTCAGCAAGGTCGCGCATATCGGCCTGCATCGCGGTGTCGATGGCGAGATCCGCCTTCACTTTCTTTTCGCGCAGGGCTGCGAACAGCGGCTCGTTTTCCTTCAACAACGCAGCCTGCGCCTTTTCAACGCGCTTGCCGCCGGTCATGAAGCCGATAACGACGCTCGGTATCATCATGAGCGCGGAAACAGGCACGCCGATGGTCAAAATCGAAATCGCGTCAAAGGCGATGTTGCTGCCGAAAGTTCCGCCGAGATAGCCGAGCAACCATTTGCCCTTCGCTTTCGAGTTCAGCTTGCCTTGCGTCGCCTCGATAAGCGTGTCGATTGCAAGCTTCTGGTCTTCGAGTTTCAGGATACGTTCGGCGGGATCGCGGGACTGCAGGGCCTCGGCGTGCTTGTCGTCAAAAGTTTTCAGGAGCTGCGCCTGTGCCTCGGCAATTTCGGCCTGTGCGGCTTCGCGGCTTTTCTTGAAAAACATGCTGTCGCCTCCTGTTAATACTTACGGATAATAAATGCGTGGCGCACTATGTCAAGCGGTTCAATTATTTGACATAAAGTCAATTATACGCGCAAAGAGCATGGCGACGCGGTTTGATGTATACGGGACAGCACCCTCTCCCTAACCCCCTCCCTCAAGGAGAGGGCGATTATCCTTTTAGAGGCAGGTACGACAGATGAGCCGCGCTGCCCGTAGTATGTCTTCCGCCATGCACCCCTTCTGGTCGATGCAATGCGCCCATTCAGGTGAGCTTCAAGCCGCCCACGAAACCTCCATGACCAGATAACGGGCGAAGACGGCTCCTTACTAGCTGTATTATTGATTTCTCACATCCATATTGCTTCTCGTTTTTTTATGAAGTCCAGATTTTCAATCAATCCGCGACATGTGTGTTGCTTCGCTATCACTGAAGACAAGGCCAAGGCCGCTCATGATCGACAGGATATCGTGAGGCTTGAAGGGTTTTGCGATTGTCCGGTTGGCGCCAAGCTTACCAGCCATTTTGAGGAAGTTTATATTCCGCAGATAGCCGCCGCCCGATATGGCGACAATGGGGACATCCGGGTCTTCTGCGCGAATTTCCATGATGGTTTCCAGGCCCTCCTTGTCGGGCATAATGATGTTGGTCACGACGAGGTCGGGCTTTTGCTCGCGGAAAAGCTGTAAACCCTGCACTCCGCTTGACGCTTCAAAGGTGATGTACTTCCTGCTGTGCAAAACTTTGCAGAGCATCAGCCTCACCATTTTGTCGTCCTCGATGACAAGAACCTTTGTAACTGTCTTCTGCACTGTATGTTGGCCGATGCAACGGAAAGCCGCAACCAGGCCCCCTGCTGCGGGCCTGCCATTCGTTGCCGCATCAATTATCGAAACGCTGTTTTGCATGTTCTGTTCACCTTTTGATTCGCGATGTGCTGACAGATCAAGATTGGCAAAAGTATATTGCTGCGGAATGTCGGCTGTGTTTCA
>JAYUPV010000156.1:0-3959 GCA_043759865.1 Alphaproteobacteria bacterium
TCCTCCTCGCCCAACCCCTTCGTGCCTGTGCTGATGACGGCGGGATCGGGCCACCAGAACCGCGTGATGCGTGCACGCGACGCGGGCGTGTCGGACTACCTCGTCAAGCCGTTCACGGCGCGCACCCTTGCGCTGAAGATCGAGAATATCGTCGAACACCCGCGCGCCTTCGTGCTGTGCGATACCTATGTCGGCCCCGACCGCCGCCGCCGCAACGAGAAATTCATGGGCGAAGACCGCAGGCTCGAAGCTCCCCTGCCGCCCATGCCCGTCGCCTTCCGCAAGGACGCGACCGGCGAAGAAGATAAGAAAAAGAAGTAACCGCCATGTCCCTTCTCCTGCTGCTGATCGTCGTCTGCCTGCTCGGCGCTTGTGTTGTCATGGCGCTGCCGAAGCAGGAAAAGCCCGTGCCCATCGCGGAGTTTCGCGCCATGGACGGTACGCGGCTGGCAGAGCTGTCATTGTTCCCCGGCTATATCTATGTGCTGAAATACAGCCCCGACGGAAAATCTGCCGCCAGCGAAAAAGGTTCGTACCGCAAGGAAGACACCGGGAGCGCCGATGGCACCTCCGTTCACCTGACCGACGCGCAGGGGCGTGAACGCGAACTGGTTTTCGAGGGCGATATGCTTTCCACCAAGAACGAGGCCGAAGGTATCGACAAGAGCCTGTCTATCACAGGCCTGCGCTTTAACCGGAAACTTTAGAGCCTTCCGCCAGCCGTTTTTCGACCTGCTTCGAGCGTTTCGCGAGAAAGCATACCGTCGCAGCCCACGCAAAGCCCGCGATGACATCGATGCCGTAATGCAAGCCGGTGGTCATGGTCGAAAGGGCGATGCCGCAGCAGAACACCAGCAGCAGTATTGCCGCCTCGCGCGGCACCAGCTTGTGGCACAAAATCAAAAGTGTCCACGGCACCGCCACATGCAGGCTCGGGAAGCAGTCAAAGTTATAGCGGAAATTTTCCATGAGGTATTCGTAGGCCGGCAGCGTGTCGAAAAGGTTTTGCGGCACGATATGCTTGAAGGCGCTGATCGGCCCCATCACCGGTATCAACACGTAAAAGCAATAGCCGCCATACAGCGCGAGAATAACCCCGCGCCGCGCAATATAGAAGTTTTCCCTGTCCTTCGCCCATTGCAGGTAGCCCAGCACGACAAAGGGGATGAAGTAATACGAATTGTAGAAAAACCACATGATATTGAAAGCGACGGGCGATGAAAAACCCCACGCCTTGAAATAAACGCTCGGCGTCTGGCCGAACAGGAAAACGTCCACTGCCATCATCAGGTCGTCTTTCGGGTGGATGCCGAGCCAGAAAGTCATGGCCGAAGCGTTCATGTGTTTCATACTCTCGTACACGGCAAGCGCGAGCAGCAGCGGCAACCAGTCCTTGAGCAGCGCGACAAAGGGGCGCTTGCCCGAAGACATGGCGACAGAAACCGCGATCGCCCCGAGCATCGTGTGCAGGAAAAGCCAGCTGCTGGTAAATCTCTCCATCACAGGCGCGTCGCGCAGGGCAGCCATGATAACGAGGCCGACCATGAAAATTCCCGTCAATATTTCATCGAGCCTGCTGAGGAGCAAAAAGGGGATGTTTTTCTCGGCTATTTTGGGCATGACGCGGGGAAACCATTGCCGTACTTGAATTCCGGTAGCATGTTCCAGTCGGTGATAACCTCGCCCGCGCGGCCTTTCGCTTCCTCGTCCTGTTCAAGCGTGGCCAGCGGGGTTTTCAGCGTCTTGGTGATAAATTCGCGGTCTTTGAGGTTTGACGCGTTGAACAGCGGCTTGCCGTCTTTTTTGATGCCCAGCATGTTCCTCCGGCCATCGGCTGCCGTCAGCTTGCGCAGATCCCAGTCGCTCGCCAGCACGAAATTGACGTAGCGGAAAGAGTAGGCAAACACTTCGCCAGCTGTCTTCAGTACGTCGATCGAGCCGGTGGCGTTATAAGTGATAACCGCACCTTTATTCATGTGCTTCTGCAACAGCTGCAGGAACTCGCGCGACAAAAGATTGCTCGAATAGCTGCGCCAGTGGTAGGTCGTGTTCATCACAACGATGTCGAATTTCTCGTCGGGATTGCGTTTCAGCCAACGGCGCCCGTCATCGATATGCAGGTGAACCTTCGGGTCGTTCAAAACAGGCGCGATATCGGGATATCCCTTGATGAGTTCGAGATAGCCCGGGTTGATCTCGATGGCGTCGATGCTTTTCACTTTCGGGAAGCCCGCGAGCAGGCGCAGATATGCGCCCGAGCTGACGCCGATGACCAGCACGCGCGCGGCCTCGGGGCGCAGGGCGTTCAATATAAAAATGCGCTGCAAAATGTTCGAGTTGACGCGCGGGTCGACATTGTCGCGCCCGTCATAGACGTTGCCGCCGAAAGTGATGGTGCCGCCCTTGTCGTTGGCTTCGACGGTGTGGATGATGCCCGACTTGTTCTCGATCACCTGAACGACAGGCGCATTGGGGTCGGTGTGTTCGTACATGCGGCAGGCAAGATGCACGGTCATCTGGTTGGGCAGCATGAACAGGAAACCGAGCAATGCCAGCGCCGATGCCGCTTTCATGGTTGTCTTCAGCGGCGCTTCGCGCACAAGGCAAAGAAGCCCGAGCACACCCGCAAGGAAGCCGACCAGCAGCATCGATGTCTGCAGGCTGAGATGGTCGAGCAGCCAGAAACCGGTGACCAGCGGCCCGAGGGTCGAGCCGATAATGTTAAAGAAATAAACCCGCGATACAGATTTGCCCACCTGCCCCTGCACGGTGACGGAGCCAAGCTGGTGCGCGACGGGGAACAGCACACCCTTCAGCCCCGCGCACAGAAAAATAAGAAACGGCGACAGGAAACCGAAACCCGGCACAGCGGCAATAAGCGGCCCCACCATGTCAAGCGCGCAGGTGCCGAGCAGCAACAGGCCGGACGGCGTGTAAAGCTTATCGGCGCGCGTGCACAGCAGGCGGCCCATCAGCGCACCCGCCGCGATACCCGCGAGGAAAATCATCAGCACAAAGGAAAAAGACTGCGGCACGCCCCGGTTGGCAAAGCTGATAAACCGCATCCAGAGAATTTCCTGACTGAGGCTCAGGAACCCGACGCCGAGTGAAAGTATCCAGGGAAACTTCACGCGTCTCTCCTGAATTGCGTGTAGGCCGTGATAGATATGAAGATGTTGCAGCAGGCGGCGATAGCCACGACTTCTTTAATGGTCAGGAAGTTAAAGGCGACAAAGCCGACAAGACAGCAGGAAAGCGCGCCGCCGAGGGTGTTGATGAAATAAAGCTCGCCCGTCGTCGCGCCGATGCTGCCGTAAATTTTAAGGCAATGGGTGATCAGCATGGGCAGCGTCGCCCCCATCAGGCAGGTCGGCAGCAGCAGCAGCAGGAAATTGACCGCCGCCATCTGCTCGCGCCCGGCCGACACGAACATGTCTGACACATGCGGCAGCAGCCACGGGCTGCAAAAACCGAACAGCCCGATGCCAAGCTCGACCAGCGAAAACATCGCCACGATTTTGTCCGGCATTTTATCCGCCGCCCAGCCCCCGCCAAGCGCGCCAAGGCCGAGGCCCATCATGAATGTCGAGACGATGATGGTGGTGGATTCAATATCGGTGCCGAAGGAAAAAAACAGAATGCGCTGCCAGCAGACCTGATAGGCAAGCGCCGCCACGCCCGACAGGAAAAACAGTCTGTGCAGCCATACCGTCGCGGCCGCGAGCCGAGCATCGTTTTGAGAAGCGGAAGCACCCATAAGTCTTTTGTATAAGCTGGCCACCCCCGCGTCAACTCCGCTCAGGCCGCTGATTTTATTGGGGAAATAAAGTGTCTGGTTAATTTTCATATTCGTTTGACAGAAAAGCAGAATCTTCGGATAATGGGGTACAGATGAAAGCAACGATAAAAATTATAAGGATACACACGAGATGAAGAACTTTCCCCCCGCGCTCGCCTCG
>JAYUPV010000157.1:0-5658 GCA_043759865.1 Alphaproteobacteria bacterium
CTGCGGCCATGGCGACTTTTGTCACGGTTTCGACAGTGATGGGCTCGATATTCGCCTTGCCCCTGATGCCGTCCGTGCCGAAAAGTTTGCGTGTCATTATGTTTCCTCTGCTCAACAGCCGCCCAACCTATAGAATCATGCCCTGCGCCACAAGAAAACCCAAGAGTTTTGTTTTTCATAACTTATACTTTATTGGCGGAATCCGGTCACTTTTGCTGTCATTGAGTTACAGGAGAGGGGAGGCAGTCTGGCAAACCGGATTGACTCGGGAAAACGTGAATGTTATTCATAATTTCCTCAATTCGGCCTTTCCGGGGATACGGCATGAAAGTCGAAAACAACGCCACGACCGTTTTTGAATTGAAGGGCGAAAGCCTTGCGGCGGCTCTGCGCCTCGAACAGGAAATCCGGAAGGAACTGCAATCCGTCACGCCCCAGAGTACGGGTTATATGAACGAGATACAGGCGAGTTGGGAAAAATTCTACGCGGATCTTGTGGCGCGCCTTGCCATCGAAGCGCCCGAGCTGTTACAGCATACGGGGCTCGGCTCGCCCGTCGTGCAGGTCAGTCACGAAAAAGACAGTCTGCCCCGTGCCTACCGTGAATTCCCCGTTATCTATCAGGGCGACGGCGACCCGCCGCGCTATTTCATGTATGTGCCGACCGATTATAAAGGCAATCATTTCACGCCCGCCGACGGCGTGCAGCTGACGCGCGAGCAGACGGAAAAAGTCGATGACATGCTGTTCGCGGGCGGCTGGCTCGGCAATGCGCCGCTGGTGTCATTGAAAAAAACCGGCGTCGCCACGCCCGCCGATTACGACCCGTTGCGCAATGCTTTCCTGCGGAAAGCTCAGAAAGACCGCCACAGCCAGCGCATTTTTATCGCAGGCGGCGAAAGCCTTGCCGCAGTGCGGGATTTCGAGCGGCGCACGGGCGAATACCAGTCATCCGTCGCGCGCGTGCAGCAGGCTATTGAAACCATCGCGAAAACCGAATTCCCCGCGCTGCTCGAGAATCTTCCCCCGGGCGAAGCCCTGCGCGCCTCGGTCAGATACAGCGATGGCGGCTACCTGAACGGCAAGACGCAAATGCTGTTGTCCGTGCGGCAGGAAGGCAAGGCTGATATCTGGCAGGCGGGCAAGACAGTGCCGCTTGCCAGCAACGATGCATATACACTTACCCCGCGTCACCGAGGCGAATATATAGTTGAACCGCGCCGCGACACCTATGCGGGCAAGGCGCTCGCCGCCATCATGGACGCCGTGCCGAAAACGCCGTCGTTTTCCGACTATCCGCAAATCCACGCCGATTTCACTTTTTACCCCAATCGTTTTGAAGCGGCCTTCGGCATCAGCGGCACAGTGCCGTTCACGCGCAAATTCGGCAACAACACCATCTTGGTCTATAACACCGAAGACACCGAAACCGGCGACTTCACGCCGCCGGGCGCAACGCCGCTACCCTTGAAAGCCTATAAATGGCTGGAGGCCGACGAGCGCGACCGCAACATGGGCGTTGCGCCGCCGCCGATGCCGAATGAAATCCGCACGCTGCCGTGGCCCACGCCGCCGCTGAAACCCGCTGGCGGAACGCCGAAACCTTAAACAAATTTCAGCGTCCCCACAACCAAGCAGCGCCGCGCACGCCCGATGAATCACCATGGCGGGCGGGCAAAAGCGGTGTCTTGACCGTATCCGAAAAAACGTATTTTGCCCATGCTTCAGGCACTTCGCGGTAGAGCGCGTTCACATTGCTCATGCCGCCGCCCAGCACTACCGCATCGGGGTCGAGGATGTTGATAACCTGCGCCAGCGCGCGCGCGAGGCGATCGACATAGCGGTCAAGCGCCGCGCGCGATTTTGCATCGCCTTCTTTCGCGCGCGCGATAATATCGTGGGTCGATACTTCGTCGCCGGTCACGCGTTTGTAATCGTTCTTGAACCCCGTGCCCGATATCCATGTTTCAAGGCAGCCGCGCCTGCCGCAATAACAAAGCGGGCCGGGGTGTTCGGCAACATCAGGGTCGGCGAAATAATGCCCCGCCAGTTTGTCCACCGCCGCCGAATGCGCCTCGAACGCCGCCTGTTTTTCGCTCGCTACTGCGCGCGGATAGGGCAGGGGGTTGTGCCCCCATTCGCCGCCGATCGAATTGATGCCGCGATGCGCCTTTGCATCAATCGCGATGCCACCGCCGCAGCCCGTGCCGATGATAACTGCGAAAACAAGGGCTTTTCCTTCGCCCGCACCGTCGGTCGCTTCCGATACCGCAAAGCAGTTCGCATCGTTTTCCATCCGCACTTCGCGCCCCAACGCCTTCGCGACGTCTTTCAGGAATGGCTGGCCGTTCGTCCATGTGGAATTTGAATTTTTAACAAGGCCTGATTCAGGAATAATCGTGCCGGGGATGGCGATGCCGACGGTGCCGGTCTTTTTCAAACTTGCTTCCGCCTGCCGCACAAGGTCGCACAGCGTCTTGACCGTCACAATATAATCGCCGCGCGCCGTTGGCACGCGCTGGCGGTACATTTCCTTGCCGTTTTTTTCGTCAAGGCAGATGATTTCAGTTTTGGTGCCGCCGAAGTCGATGCCGATGCGCATGTCTCAGACCCTTTTGAGTTCGGCCAGTATTTGGAGATACGCCGTAATGCTGGCTTTGGCGCGCGGGTCAGCGGCTTCCTGTGTGCCGCGCTCGTAGGCGTCCATATAGCGCGTGATGTCACCCTCACGGCACAACCCCGCCTGCATTTCCTTGACGATACAGGGCGTGGTGCCGAGATTAGCCATGCAATGCAGCCCGCCTTTCGGGATACGCACTTCCTGTCCCTTTTGCAGCGTCAGCCGCGCGCCGTCCACCACCACGGTCAGTACGCCCTGCCGCACGATCCAATGCTCCCGGCGGTGTTCGTGTGATTGCAGCGAAAGGATATGGCCGGGGTTGACCACGATTTCTTTTTCACAATATTCTTCGCCGTCTTCGTTCGCGCCCACGGCAACAACGGTATACGAGCCCCAGGGACGCGTGTCCGAATCGCCGACGGTATAAACGGTGGATTTTTCCTGCTTCGTCATAGTGAAAACTATACGTCAAATCTCTGGACTTGCAACCGCCATGACGCTGTTCACTTCGCCAAGGGAAAATGGCAGTATGCCTCCATGAAGAAAATCATACTATATGCAGCCGCCCTGTTCATAACCGGTTTGTCCTTCGCGGCAGCCGCAGAGGAAATGAAAACCGGCTTTGGCGGCGACCCCGCGCTTCCCAAGCCCTTCGCAACAGAAGCAACCCGCCGCTTGTCAAAAGTCATTGGCTGGCCCGAGGGGGCAACACCCCAAGCGCCGCCCGGCTTCCGCGTCACGCGCTTTGCGGCGGGGCTTGATAATCCGCGCTGGATTTTTGAACTGCCAAACGGCGATGTGCTGGTGGCGCAGGCAAAAACCGGCGGCAACCCGCTGAAACGCAGCCCCAACAATATTATTCGCTTGCGCGATGCCGATGGTGACGGCGTGGCGGAGGAAACCAGCGTCTTCCTGAAGGGCCTCACCAAACCCTTCGGCATGGCGCTGGCAGGCGAGTTTTTCTATGTCGCCAATATGGATGGCGTGGTGCGCTATTCTTATAAAGAAGGCATCAGCGGCGAAGGTGTAAAAATTCTCGGTTTGCCCACAGGCGGCTATAACCACCACTGGACACGCAACATCATCGCAGCGCCGGACGGAAAGAAATTGTACGTCACCGTCGGTTCGGCCAGCAATGTGGGCGAAGGCGGCATGAATGACGAAAAACGCCGCGCCAACATCATCGAAATAAACGCCGATGGCACGGGAGAAAAGATTTTTGCATCAGGCCTGCGTAACCCTGTCGGCATGGGCTGGGAACCTGTCACCGGGAAACTTTGGACAGCGGTGAACGAGCGCGACAATCTCGGCGACGACTTGGTTCCCGATTATTTCACGCGTGTGGAAGAGGGCGCATTTTACGGTTGGCCCTATTACTATTTCGGCAAAAATCCCGATCCGCGCTGGAACATCGGCAAGCCGGTCAGCAACTGGAAAGTGACCAAACCCGATTATGCCCTTGGCGCGCATACGGCCTCGCTGGGCCTCGCGTTTTATACCGGCAAGGCTTTTCCCGCGAAATACCAGGGCGGCGCGTTTATCGGCCAGCATGGTTCGTGGAACCGTTCGGAATTCGCGGGATATAAAGTGATTTTTGTGCCGTTCAGTGGCGGCAAACCCGCAGGCTCCCCGCAGGATTTTTTAACAGGTTTCATGAAAGATGCCAAAACGGGCGAGGCCTATGGCCGGCCGGTCGGCGTGGCTATGCTGCACGATGGCTCAATGCTGGTGGCCGATGATGCGGGCAATGCCGTGTGGCATGTCGCAGCAGAAAAATCAGTAAAGTAAAAATCAGCCAAGTAACAGCCGGGCTTTTTTCTCGACAGCCTCGGCGGCATTTGCCGGATTTTCTTCAACGATTTTCACAAGCGCGCTGCCGACGACAATGCCGTCGGCCTTACCCGCCAGCGCTTTCACATGCTCGGGTGTCGAAATGCCAAAGCCGACGGCGACCGGATTTTTCAAAGTGGCCTTCAGCGCGATAATCTTGTCGTTCAGCTGTTGCGGCAGGCTGCTTTGCGCGCCTGTCACACCTTCGCGCGAAACGTAATACACAAAACCGCTGGAAAACTCGTCCACCAGTTTCAGCCGCTCGGGCGTGGTGGTGGGGGAGCAGAGGAAAACGGTTTCAAATTTGTGCTTTTCGGCGGCCGCGCGGTATTCGCCCGCCTCTTCCGGAGGAAGATCGACAATCAACGCTCCTTGCGCGCCTGCGGCAAGCGCGGCCTTGATAAATGTTTCATAGCCCAACTTGTAAATCGGGTTCAGGTAGGAAAAAAGACAGATGGGCATTTTGACGCCGCTCGAGCGGAGTTTTTTGACAAGCCCCAGCACGCCCTGCAGTGTCGCGCCCTTGGCAAGCGCACGTTCCGCCGCGCGTTGCACGGTAATGCCGTCGGCCACAGGGTCGGAAAAAGGAATGCCGAGTTCCAAAAGCGCCGCACCCGCTTTTTCAAGGCCGATGATGATTTTTTCCGATGTCTCCATGTCGGGGTCGCCCGCCATGACGAAGGGGATGAATGTCGACGCGCCTTTTTTGCGGGCGGCGGCAAGTGTTTCGCGCATACTCATTTCTTTTCTCCGGAATATTTCTGCACAATGCCGATATCTTTGTCGCCACGCCCCGAGAGGTTGACGATAATGGTCTTGCCTTTGTATTTCGCGGAAATTTTGCACACATGCGCGATAGCGTGCGAGCTTTCAAGCGCGGGAATAATGCCTTCGAGCCGCGCCAGCAGGTGAAAAGCCGTCACCGCCTCGTCGTCGCTGACATTGGTGTAAGATGCGCGCTTCAGCGCATGCAGGCTGGCATGTTCCGGCCCGACACCCGTGTAATCAAGTCCCGCCGAAACGCTGTGCGTCGGCATCGCCTGCCCGTCGCTGTCCTGCAATATATAGGTCTTCATGCCCTGAAAAATACCGGGCATACCACCCGCGAAACGCGCTGCATGTTCGCCCGGTTTTATCGCCGTGCCGCCCGCTTCCACGCCAATGAGTTCAACGCTTTTGTCGTCCACGAAGCCTGAAAAAATACCGAT
>JAYUPV010000158.1:0-10268 GCA_043759865.1 Alphaproteobacteria bacterium
CTGTCACATGCAGCATCATGGGGCTTGACCCGCCGGTGTGGAATTGTTTTGCAGCATTTCGCGCAAGGCAAAGCCGCCGGCGGCGTTCAGTATCGCCGCCACCAGCAGCGACAGCGGCCCGCCGAGAGCGACCACGACGCCAAGGGATGGATCGTTGATGCTTTTGACATCGGGCACCAGAATTTCGGCCAGCAGGATAAAGCCCATCAGCACGGGGATGCTCGCCAGCAGCCACATGCCCGCAAGGCGCAACGAAATGCCAAGACCGTCCACCTGCCGCACATATTGCCGCACGGGGTAATCGACCGCCGCAAGGATATGCGCGACGCTAAAGCGCAGCGACCAGAAAAACGCGCCGACAAGCACAGCGCCAAGCCCGACAGGCCAGAAAGACTGGTCCTGCAACTGCACACCCGCCATCCATTCGTGGTAGCCGAGCAGCCCCGACCAGCCCATGTTGAACAGCGCCCAGATAAGGATGGAAATTTTCATCGACACGCGGCGCAGCGCGAGGTATTCGGCGTTCGCGGGCAGCGCTTCGCCCCGCTCGCCCAGCAGCAGCAACCGCGTTTCGTGGAACATGAACCAGCCCAGCAACAGCGTCGCCGGCAAATTCCACGCATAGCTTTCAAAGGTGGTGATGATCCGCCCGCCGGCGGCCACGTCGATGCTCTGGTAAAAAAGGAATAGCTGCGATGCGCCGCTCACGCCCATCGGCAACAGAGAAAGGCGCAGCAGGTATTTCCATTCCCGCCCGACAAAGGCATAGGCGTTACGGACCGCCCGCAGGATGCTGAATGAAGAGCCGTTCAAAGTTCCCTCTAATCGTTCGCGAATAGTTTGTGGGATAAGTTTCCCTATTTTTCCACCGGAATCACTTTACGCCAAGTTTTTCCTGCAAATTGCTGCTCGATGTCGTGTATTCAAACCGCCATTTGCGGTCGGGGTAGACATAACGGAACGCCTTTTGCGCCATCAATGCCGCTTCGTGGAATCCGGAAAGTATCAGCTTCAGCTTGCCGGGATACCAGTTGATGTCGCCGATGGCGAAAAAGCTGTTTACGGCGGTTTCGAATTTCTCGGTGTCGACCGGTATCAGCCCGTCTTTCATTTCAATGCCGTGCTGGCGGCAAATCTCGCCCACCGGGCCCAGCTTCATTGTTAGCCCGTAAAAGGCGAGCAGGGTGTCGCAGGGCAGCTCTCCGCTGGTCTTGTCGGCATGGGTGAGGGCGAGGGAGGAAAGCTGCCCGTCCGTCCCGTTCAGCCCGCTTAAATTTGAAATCACCAGTCTCATTTTGTCAGTTGCCACCAGATCGCGCATTTTTGAAACGGTATGCGGCGCGGCGCGAAATTCATCGCGGCGGTGCAGCAGGGTTATTTCTTTTGCAATCGGCTGCAGGTTCACCACCCAGTCGAGCGCGGAATCGCCGCCGCCCGCAACCACAAGGCTTTTGCCGCTGAACTGTTCGCGTTTGCGCACCGCATAGTAAACCGATTTGCCTTCGTATTCCTCGATGCCCTTGAGCGGCGGTTTTTTTGGCATGAAACTGCCGCCACCCGCCGCAATGACAACGGCCTTGGCGCTGATGACCGTGCCGGCATCGGTGGTCAGCCGCCAGCCGCCCTCTGTTTTTTCCAGCGTCTCGGCCATCTGGCTGAAATGAAAAACGGGGGCGAAGGGCTTTATCTGCTCCAGCAGTTTGTCGGTCAGCTCCTGACCCGAAACCACGGGCAGGGCAGGGATGTCGTAAATGGGTTTTTCAGGATACAGCTCGGCGCATTGGCCGCCCGGGCGGTCGAGGATGTCGACCAGATGCGCCTTCATGTCGAGCAGGCCAAGCTCGAACACCGCGAACAGGCCCACAGGCCCCGCGCCGATAATAATCACATCTGTCTGATGCGCCGTTTCCATTGTTCTGAGATAGGCGAAAACCGCAGTAAAATCAAGGGTTTTTAGCGTCCCAGACCCTTGTAAAGGCCGGGAATGCCAGCTTCGGGGTCGCGCGGTTTCGGGTTAAAGGCATCGTCCAGCGGCGCGGTGACGGGCCAGAGGCGCAGCCTGTCCTGCTTGTCGGCTTTGGTCATGCCTGCCGCGACAGACAGGTCAAAGGCTTCTTTCAGCCCGTCCTGATATTTGCCGACCTGCACCAGCACCACGGGCGGGCCGTTTTCGTAGATGGCTGATTCAAGCGCCTGGAAAACCTCGCGCATGCTGCCGGCACTTCCCGGCATCGCGAACGATGCGACGGGGTTGTTGTAAGTGGTCAGGGCAACGAACCTTTCCTGCTCGGTCTTGACGAACAGGGTGTTCGCGCCTTCGAACTGGTTTTCGTCTTTGTATTTTTCCAGCACGACCGCCGTGACCTTGCCGCCTGCCGCCAACGCCGACCGCGCGACCGCGCCCATCACGCCTTGCGTGCCGCCGCCGTAAACAATGTCATAGCCCGCTTCAGCCAGTTTGCGGCCGAGCTGCGTTGCGGCAAGAAGTATGGCGGGGTCGGTCGGGTTCTTGGAACCTGCAAAAATACCTACGGTTGGCATGTTTTTTATCCTTTTCTCAAATTTTAAAACGGGGGCATGACCATTGTGGAGGGGTCGTCCGGTATCATGCGGTCGAAAAACCGCGCGACCTTGCCGAACTTCCCTTTTTCCTGGTGTGCGGCGGGGATTTTTCCGTCCATGCCCTTTTTCAATTGTTCGCTGCCGATATGGCCGAGCACTTTCGAAAGTTCCCAGCGGCTGTCGATGCGTTCCTTGTGGTTGTCGAAAGTAAGGGCGGTGATCTCGTACAGGTTTTCCTTCACCAGCACGGCGGTCATTTCGGTCTTGTAGGTGAAGCCGTCGCGGCGCAGCGTGGCGTCGAGGATGATTTTTTTGCCGTCATCGCTTTTTTTCAGTTCGGCGGTATAACGCTGGCTGTCCGCGCCCTGCACATCGAAAGCGATACCGAGAGACACAGGCTGGCCTTCCGGAGTTACTTTGCCGGTCAGGAATTCGGCCAGTTCATGGTCATAAAACTGGTTGCTGCGGCGACCGTGATAGTTGAAAGGGGGGCTGACATAGGGGGGCATGGATAAAGACCTCTGCAAGTGTTCTAACGTGCTGAATTTTCAGACGTTAAACCTACAACTTCCGGCGCCCCGGAGTCAATAAATATGTAAAATAATGAGAAATATCAAAGAGTTTAAGCCTTTGAAAAAACTTGGTAGATTAATGCCTATGAAAAAATACCACCTTCACCTCATTTCCGACTCAACGGGGGGCACGCTCAACAGCGTGGTCAAGGCCTGCCTTGCGCAGTTCGACGGGGTGCAGGCGGAACAACATTTCTGGCCGCTGATCCGCACGCAAAAACAGCTGCTGACCGCACTCGAGGGCATCGGCAAGCATCCCGGCCTCGTGCTGTACACACTGGTCGATGACGGGCTTTCGAAGGCGCTGGAAAAGCATTGCCAGATGCTCGGTATCCGCAGCATCTCCATTTTGCATCCGGTGCTCGATATCATGAGCGGCTATTTCGGGCAGGAATCGCTTGATGAACCGGGGCTGCAGCACAACCTGAACGAAGAATATTTCGCGCGCATGGATGCGGTTGACTACGCGCTGCACCACGACGACGGGTTGAAAAACGACCGCGATATGGCGCAGGCCGATGTGATTCTGGTCGGCGTGTCGCGCACCTCGAAAACCCCCACCTGCATTTATCTCGCCAATCGCGGCGTCAAGGCGGCGAATGTACCTTATGTACCGGGCATTCCGTTTCCTGAAAGAGTCCTCGATCTTAAAAAACCCATGTTCGTCGCATTGACGGCAGCACCCGAGCGTCTCATCGACATCCGCCGCAACCGTTTGCAGCAGCTCGGCGAATTGCGCGAGACGGATTACCTCGATGCCGAGCGCGTGCAGGAAGAAGTGAAAGAAGCGCGGCGCTTTTACAGCAAGCGCGGCTGGCCTGTTATCGACGTTACAAGGCGTTCGGTTGAGGAAACGGCGGCCGAAATTATCGGCCTGCTCGACGAGCACCGCGCCCGCAAAAAGGAAATCGCATGACGGGAGAAGAAGAAATCAAGCGCGCCTGCGTTCTTGGCTGGCCCGTCTCGCAATCACTTTCGCCGAAATTGCATGGCTGGTGGCTGCGGAAATACGGGTTTCCCGGTGCTTATACCGCCATGGCGATTCCCGCCGATAATCTGCAGGCGGCTCTCTCCCTGCTGGTCGATCGCGGCTTCGCGGGCTGCAACCTTACCGCGCCTTTGAAAGAGCTTGCGATGCCGTTGATGCAGTCGCATGACGAAAGCTGTCTCATGTCGGGCGCAATCAACACGGTCGTGATAAAAAACGGCAAGCTGCACGGGTATAACAGCGACGGCTTTGGCTTCATTGAAAGTTTGAAAGCCCAATACCCGAAATGGAACGGCGACCGCGTGGTTATCATCGGCACGGGCGGCGCGTCGCGCGGCATCATCGCGTCTTTGCGGGCGGCGGGCGCGAAGCATTTCGTGCTGGTCAACCGCACGCCGGAAAAAGCCGCAAAAGTCATCAAGGCCTTTACGCTCGATGGCGAAGTGTATACCTGGGAACAGCGGCACGCGGCGCTAAAAAACGCGACGCTGCTGGTGAACTGCTCGACGCTCGGCATGGTGGGCCACCCGCCGTCGCAGATCGACCTTGCGAACCTGCCCAAGGAAGCCGCTGTCTGCGATATTGTGTACCGCCCGCTCATGACCGACCTGCTCAACAGCGCGAAACGGCGCGGTAATCCTGTTATTGAAGGCTTGGGAATGCTGTTGCATCAAGGTCGCCTCGGCTTCGAGCATTGGTACGGGCGCGACCCCGAGGTAACGCCGGATTTGTATAAATATATGGGCGAGCTTGCATCATGATCGTTATCGGACTCACGGGCTCTATCGGCATGGGCAAATCGACCGCAGCAAAAATGCTGGCTGAAATGGGCATCCCCTTCCATGACAGCGATGCGACAGTACATGTTCTCCTCGGCCCCGGCGGCAAGGCTGTGGAGGCTGTCGGCGGGCTTTGCCCCGATGCGCTGCAAACGGATGCCAAAGGTGAAAAGTTCATCGACCGTAAACTGCTCGGCCCGCATTTCTTTTCTAACCCCGCTTTGAAACAGCAGGTAGAAGATATTTTATTTCCTCTCGTGCGCCAGTCTGGCGACGATTTCGTGAAAACCAAGGAAAAAGAAGGATATAAAGCTGTCGTGCTCGACATCCCCCTGCTGTTCGAGGTCGGGCGTGACAAGGATGTCGATGTAACCATTGTCGTCTCCGCGCCGAAAGAGGTACAGAGGGAACGCGTATTGGCGCGCGGCACGTCGGTCGAAAGGCTGGAGGCCGTGTTGAAATCGCAGCTGCCCGACGATGAAAAACGCGCCAGGGCCGATTATGTGGTTGAAACCCACAGGGGTCTTGATGATACCCGCGCACAATTGCGCGTCATCGCCGACAAGCTGCTGCCGCCGAAACCCGCGAGCCCGAAATTCTGCCTGTAAGGGGGTTTCTTTTGAAAAATTTTATCATCGCCTGTATCGCGCTCGTGTTGTCGTTCCCCGCTTTCGCGTCGGAAAAAGCGACCGTGTCGCTCGCGCTTGAAAAGGACCCGAACGCCATTGTGGTCGAGCTGTTCACTTCTCAAGGCTGCTCCAGCTGCCCGCCCGCGCAGGAATACCTGCTGCAGCTGTCGCGCCGTGCCGATGTGCTGACGCTCGAATACCATGTTGATTACTGGGACACACTCAAGACATGGACGGGCGGCAGTTGGAAAGACCCGTTCTCCAATTCCGAATGGACGGAGCGTCAGGTCGCCTATAACCAGCTGATCATGGAAGAAGAAGGCCATGCTTACACGCCCGAAATGGTTATTGACGGGCGCTACCAGGGCTCGGGCAATGGCAAAAGTACCGTCGGTGGATACATCGAGGAAGCGCGTGCCCAGCGGCGTCAGAAGTATACGCTCGAACCCGCCGTCACCGATGACGGCAGCATGACCGTTTCCGTTTCAGGGCCGAGGTTGACAGAGCCCGCCGATGTGCTGCTGCTGCGCCTGCAAAAAGAAGCCGCGACCGATGTGAAGGGCGGCGAGAACAAAGGCGCGCATATTCGCGGACACAACGTGGTCAAAGAAATCATGACCATCGGCACGTGGGATGGCGGCAAGGGAAGCTATAAATTCGTGCTGCCAAAATTCGCCATGGGCGTTGAAACCTGCGCCGTGCTGCTGCAGGACCCGGAAACCAAGCGCATTTACGCGGGCGGGCTTTGCCTGATGTAGGCTATCCCCCTGAAAAGAGGGGCTGTTAAATAACGTTTTCACAGGCCTAGGCAATAGCTGATTCCGTTGCTATAAATTTACCATGCGTGAAATCATCCTCGATACCGAAACCACGGGCATGGACCCCGCCGAAGGCCACCGCATGGTCGAAATCGGCTGTGTCGAGCTTGAAAACCATTTGCCCACGGGGCGTACGTTTCAATCATATTTCAACCCGCAGCGCGATGTGCCGTCCGACGCCGCGCGCATCCACGGCCTCACCACCGAGTTTTTGAAGGACAAGCCGCTGTTCACCGAAAAGGTCGGCGACTTTCTCGATTTCATCGGCGATTCAACGCTTGTTATTCACAACGCCGAATTCGACATGAAATTCCTGAACGCCGAATTGAAATCGGCGGGCTTCCCGTCGCTGTCCGTGAAGCGCGTGGTCGACACCATCCCGCTCGCGCGCCAGAAATACCCGGGGCAACCCGCCAGCCTCGATGCGCTGTGCCGCAGGTTCAAGATTAGCCTCGAAGAACGCAAGCACCACGGGGCGTTGCTCGACTCACTCTTGCTGTCCGAGGTTTACCTTGAGCTTATGGGCGGCCGCCAGCACGGCCTCGGCCTTATGAGCGAGCTTGCGATTGCGGGCTCGGTTCAGCTGAACGCGAAAATCAAGCGCCAGAAGCGCGCTCACCGCGAATTCCCCGCCTCCGAAGCCGAGCAAAAGGCGCATGCCGAGTTTATCGGCAAGTTCAAAACCAATATGTGGTTTGATAAAACCGGCAGTTAAGGCAATCAGGCGTTCGCCTGTTTGCCTTCCGCCTGCTGGCGCTTCATTTCATTGATGTAGATCGTCTCGAACGAAATCGGCGTCAGGTACAAAGGCGGGTAGCCGCCCGATGACGTCGCATTCGCCACAATTTCGCGCGCGAAGGGGAACAAGAGCTTCGGCACTTCCACCATGATGACCGGCTGGTGGTTCTCGACGGGGATGCTTTTCAGCACCACAAGCGCGCCGTAGGAAAGGTCGATGATAAAGCAGACCTTGTCCTTTTCCTTGTTCTTCGCCTCGACGCGGAAGTTGACGGTGCATTCGTAAATGTCGTCCTTCAGCTTCTGGTGGCGCAGGAAAATCTGCACATTGGTTTCGGGCTGCGCCCAGCCGGAAACGAGGCTCTCGGGCGCGTTGGGGTTTTCAAAGGAAAAATCCTTGATGTACTGGGCGATGACCTGCACGCCGGGAGCCTGCTGCTGTGAGCCTGCTTGCGCGCCTTGCGGGGCGGCGGCTTTGGCGGGGGCGGGTTTCTGTGCCTTGGGGTCGGGTTTTTTGTCTTTGGACATCGGGGTCATTCCTTTGTTTAGTTCCTTAAAATCCGTAGCATGTGCTGCCCCCTGCCGCAAGACACCGCGCAAACGGGACATTACATATTATTATTTCGGCAAGCGTTCGGTATCGTCCACCACCGTAAATTCACCTTCGATAACGGTCGATGCGCCGGGGGGCTTCTTGTCCTGTCCTTGTCCCTGTTTTTGGGTCCACTCCCTGAAACCACGGCTTTGCTTTGTGAAGCGGTGCAGGAAACTGTCGGGGTTGGCTTTGGTGCGCCCGAACAGCCAGTGGCGCACGGGTGCCAGGACAAAGGGTATGGCAATGAAGTCGCTGATAAATCCGGGCATGAGCAGCAGCAACGCCGCAATCATCAGGCACAGACTGTCAAAGGCTTCCTCCACCGCGAAAAATTCGTTGTCCTGTTCGCCCGCGCGTTTCAATGCCTTTAACCCGCCCTGTTTCAGCAGCCAGAAGCCGAGCATGGTCGCGCCCATCAGCCAGAGCAGCGACAAAAAGAATCCGATTTTCCCGCCGATCACGAAGAAACCGACGAGCTCGATCACGGGCAGCCAAGCCAAGGGTGAATACATATATATATCAGTTGCTTATTGATGCTGAAGCGTTTATTTACCTTTACGCGCTATAGTTAAGATGGAGTAAAAGGCCTGCCAAAACTAGTTGAAATTACCGGAATAAGATAGATTTTAATGGTTAAGCGCGAACGGCTGGCAACCGTCCTGCAGCACAGCATATAATAGGGCTGGTAATGAGAATTGTAAGAGAGGGGCTACCGAGTGCATCTTGATATCCTGATTTTTGCGGCCATCGCCGCCTTCCTCATCTATCGGCTTAATTCCGTGCTGGGCACCCGCAACGGCAGCGAACGCCAGCGTCCCAACCCCTTCACGCCCGCCGAACAGCAGCGTCCGAAAACGGCGTCCGAAGCTGCCGCCGCTTCCGTTCCCCTGCCGCCGCAGCCTGTGCTTTCACCGGCCGCGCTGGAACAGATGATCGACCCGACAGCCAATCGCGACGGCCTTGTCGAGCAGGGCATCGTGGAACTGCGCAGTGCCGATCCGTATTTCGAGGTCAACAGTTTCGTCGAAGGCGCGCGCTATGCGTTCGAGCTTGTCGTCACCGCCTATGCGCATGGCGACCTTGCCGCCATCAAGCCGCTGGTCAGCCAAAAGCTGTTCGGCGATTTCGAGGCGGGAGTGAAAGCGCGCGACGCTGCAGGGCATAAATCGGAACTGACCATCCACCGCGTCAAGAGCGCCCGCATTACCGATGCACATCTTGGCGGCGCCATGGCCTATGTCACGGTCGATTTCGAGGCCGAGGAAACAGCCGTCACCCGTGATTCATCGGGGCAGGTGGTTGACGGAAATGCCGACAGCATTTTCACCATCCGCGACATCTGGACCTTCACCCGCGACACGCGCACCACGGACCCCAACTGGATTCTTATTGAGACTCGGGCGGCAGACCAGTAATATCCCCCTGTTCATTCCACGGGGATATATTGATGCGGATTTCCATTTCTCTCGCCCTGCTTCTGACGTTTGCCCTGTGTGCATGCGTTGTTCAGCCTGTTGAAAAAGCGAAAAAAGAAGCCGACCCCTATTATCTGAAAGTCACCGCCTTCACCGCGCTCCCCGGCTGGGCTGCCGATGCACAATCGGCGGCGCTGGTGCCGTTGCAAAAATCATGCGGTAGAATTTTAAAGAAAGACGCAGCAAAAAATTTCGGCCCTGCCGACAATGCGGGCACTTATGCCGACTGGCAGGCGGTGTGCGAAAAACTGCCGCAAGATGCCGACGATGCAACAGCGCGCGCGTTTTTCGAAGAAAATTTCGCACCCTATGAAATCTGGGATGCCGAAGACCGCGACGGGTTGTTCACCGGCTATTACGAGCCGATGCTGAACGGTAGCTTGAAAAAGAAAAAGCCGTATATTTATCCCCTCTATGCGCGACCCGATGACCTCATCACCGTCAATCTCGGCGACTTCAAGGAAGACTTGAAAGGCGAGACGGTCATGGGGCGCGTGAAGGGCGAAAACCTTGTGCCCTATTTCACCCGCGCCGAAATCGAAAAAGGCGCGCTCAAAAAACAGGACAAGGTGGTGTGGGTCGATAACGCGGTCGATGCGTTTTTCCTGCATATCCAAGGCTCGGGGCAGGTACGCATGAAGGGCGGAAAAATCCTGCGCGTGGGCTACGCCGCCGCCAATGGCCGCGCCTATACCGCGATCGGCAAATCGCTGCTCGACAGGGGAGATCTTGAAAAAGGCAATGTGTCCATGCAATCCATCCGCGCCTGGCTTGAAGCCAATCCTGAAAAGGCGGCGGAGGTCATGGACATCAACCAGTCTTACGTTTTCTTCCACAAGCTTGATGGCGACGGCCCGCTCGGTGCAGAGGGCGTGCCGCTGACACCCGGTCGCAGTCTTGCGATTGATAAAAAGAAATTTCCCTACGGCGCGCCGGTGTTCATTGATGTGGCCGCCCCCGAACGAATTGTGGATAGTATCAGTAATGCGGACTTGGAAAAAATAATGAAGCAGCGAGGCTGGGCGGGCATGGGTATGTGGTACGGAAAAACTAAAATCGAGTCGACTGCCGAAGAGAAATTGCAGCGCCTGATGATCGCGCAGGACACCGGC
>JAYUPV010000159.1:0-2897 GCA_043759865.1 Alphaproteobacteria bacterium
CATGTGCAGGAAAGTATTTTTGTTGGCGAGGATCGTGCCTTTGTCGGTAACGATCTGGTACTCGTAAACCGAGCCCTTGCCTTCTTCGTAGCGGAGCCAGTTTTCTTTGACTTCCTTGATCTTCACGTCCTGCTCGTGGATCGTGCCGTAGTGGTAATACAAGGGGCCGCCGATAACGCCGACACCGAGCGTGGACAGGATGAAGGCGCGCTTTGCCTTCCCTTTCAGGTCGGTCATTTTTTCATTGAATGATTTTTTTCTTCCATAGCCAGCCATTTCAGCTTCTCCCGTAACGAAAATCGAAATGAATTTGATTGGAGAAAATTAGCACCGTAAAGATAAAACGTCTATGGCAAAAAATCAGAAACGCTAAACACTAGCCATAACTTCGTGGCTATTCATATTGATGAAATATCGTTACTGGATTAATCAGGAGACGTTGAGTCCGCCCGAGCCCATCTGTTCGCCCCAGAAGGTTTCGAGATCGCGCAGCACATGGTTCAT
This sequence comes from Alphaproteobacteria bacterium, assembly GCA_043759865.1. Classification (GTDB taxonomy): domain Bacteria; phylum Pseudomonadota; class Alphaproteobacteria; order Micavibrionales; family UBA2020; genus JAPWJZ01. The sequence goes on from JAYUPV010000159.1 coordinate 505, forward strand.
GCTTTCGATGCGCGCATTGGCGAGGCCGGCGGAGGCCAGCTTTTCCTCGTGCTTTTTGTAGAGCTTGGTGATGGCTTCGTTCAGCTTGCGGCCCTTGTCGGACAGCTTCACGCGCACCGAGCGCTTGTCGTGGATGGAGCGCTCCTGCACGAGATAGCCGTTTTCCACCATTTTCTTGACGTTATACGACACGTTGGAACCGAGGTAATAGCCGCGCACGGTCAACTCGCCCACGGTCAGCTCGTCGGTCGAAACGTTGTGCAAAATCATGCTCTGCACGTTGTTGATATCAAGGATGTTTGCGCGTTCGAGCTCGACTTTCAGCACGTCGAGGAACTGCCGGTGCAGGCGTTCGATCAGGTTGATGGCTTCGTAATAAGGTGAGCTCAATTCACAAATCCCCCGTCAATATAACCTTGGGTTTATTGTAGGGCATATCAAGGCGTTGTGCCAAGAAAGATTATCGGAGATGTCAGAATAACAGGTCTTTCTCGCCGAGAGGCTCGAAACACTCGTCAATATCCTGATCGGGCACTTCCGTCAGGCGCTCGGGTTTCCACTTGGGCTGACGGTCTTTGTCAATAAGGGCGGCGCGGATGCCTTCGTAGAAATCGGGGCGTCGGGCCAGCGCCTGGCTCAAACGGTATTCCATAGTCATGACCTGTGCGAAGGGCATGTTAGCGCCAAGGCGGATTTGCTTCAGCGCGATTTTCAGCGAAGACGGCGACATGGCATACATGGCCTTCAGCGTTTCCGCCGTCCATTCGGACGACACGCGCTGTAACTCGTTCACGATGTCTTCCACGCGGTCGAAGGCGAAGGCATGGTCGATCATAGCGCGGTGCGGCGCGATTTCTGAATCGCCCGGTGCTGGCGCGAAAAAATCCTCAATGGTGCGCGTGACATGGTCCTGCGCCGATTTGCGCGGGTCCCATGACAGGGCGGCCAGCGCTTCAACAAGCTCCGGCATATCTGATGAAGGCACGAAATGCGTAGCGAAGCCGACATATATCGTATCAATCGCCTTGATGCGTTTCGAGGTGAGCGCAAGATACGTGCCCGTCTGTCCCGGGCAGCGCGGCAGGAAATAGCCGCCGCCGACATCGGGGAAGAAACCGATATTCGTTTCCGGCATGGCAAACAGCGTGTTTTCCGTCACCACGCGGTGCGAACCGTGCGCCGAAATTCCCTTGCCGCCGCCCATGACGATGCCGTTGATGAGCGAGATATAGGGCTTCGGGTATGTCTGGATACGGTGGTTGAGGATGTATTCAAAGCGGAAAAAATCGCGCGTCAACTGGCCGTCGGATTTCCCTTCGAGCGCGGCGCGTGCGTCGATGGCAACAGCCTTCACATCGCCGCCGGAACAGAAGGCGCGGTCGCCCGCCCCCGTGATAGCGATGGCCTCGATAGTATCGTCCTTCGCCCAGGCGACAAGCTGCTTGTCCATCGCGCGGATCATCGGGAGGTTGAGCGCGTTCAGCGCCTGCGGACGGTTGAGGGTGATGAACCCCAGCCTGCCCTTGACCCCGAAACTGATTTCCTGTTCGTCTGCCATGATGCATAATAACATATAGACTATCTGTTCAAGAATAAAGCCGGAGATTTCGCCCTGGACTGGGTCGTTTACATCCTGAAATGCGCCGATGGCACGCTTTACACGGGCATCACCAATAACCTGCCCGCCCGTATCAAAGCGCATGGCAAGGGGACGGGCGCGAAATATACGCGCGGGCGCGGCCCCCTGAAACTCCTATATACCGAAAATCACCCCACAAAAGGGTTTGCCCTCCGGCGTGAAGCTGCCATAAAATCGTTAAGGCGTACCGACAAGCTCAAACTTTCTGCGGCGCGCCGAAAATTTTCCTAAGAACAACTGGCCCATTATGTCCGTCGCCACCCATTACGACACGCTGAAAGTTTCGCGCGACGCGCCGGCCGAAGTTATTCAGGCGGCGTACAAAGCGCTGGCGCAGAAATACCATCCCGACCGCAACCTCGATAATCCCGAGGCTGTGACGATGATGCAGCTGATCAACGTCGCCTACGGCGTGTTGTCGGATGCGCATAAAAAATCTGCGCATGACGCGTGGATCCGGCAGCAGGAACCGCAGAAAGCCCCGCCGCCGCTCACGCCGAAAGAAAAGGCGCTGAAACAGAAGTCCGACGAAACCGCAGCGGAAGCCAAAAAATGGGGCGACTGGGCGGCGAGGGTCGCGCTGGAAGCCCGCGCCGCGCGCGACAAGGCATCAAAAGTCGCTGAACAGCTGAAAAAGGCACAAGCGTCTCAGCGCGACGCTTTCGAGGCCATGTTCGCGCGCGAAGACAGCATTGCAAAAACCGAAGAAGCCAAGGCCGCCGACGCGCTGAAAAAGGCGCAGGCCGGTTCGATG
>JAYUPV010000160.1:0-2132 GCA_043759865.1 Alphaproteobacteria bacterium
GTCGCGCGGCGCGACGATGGGCATGTCGTTGGTCGTCATGATGGTCGGGCCGGTGACGTTGATGCCCGCGCTTGCGCCCATATAGGGGAATCCTTCCTTCAACGCCTTGTCGCGGATGGCTTCGAGCAGCCCCGTCTTTTGCAGCTGGTCGAGCAGGCGGAAGGTGTTGCCGCCCGTGATGAACACGCCGTCTACTTTATCCAGCAGCTTGACGGGGTCGGCAGAGGTGTGCGCTGAGATGACGTTGATGCCGAGCGGGTTCAGCCATGCTTCGGTGCGTTTCGTTGCGGCGTCCTGATCGTTGAGAGCATAGGCGACGTATAGAATTGTTTTCGGCGTTGTGGGCGATGCGCCAAACAATTCGGAAACCACGGCTGCCTTGTTGGTGGCAAGCGCGCCGTTCGAGAGCAGCAGCAGGTTTAGCTTGTCGCGGTTCGGCTCTTTTGCCTTGGCTGGTTTTTTGGATTTCTTGAAATCGTCTTTCAGCTTTTTCATGGCGAGACCCTGCATCGGTTTTGGAATGCAGGTAGACTAGCACACGCCACTATTTATGTAAATGTAAAATTACCGAAGAAAATCAGCAACATGGGATGCCCCTTATTACTTTCGGGGGGCAGGGCAGAGCGGCAAAGCGGTTTCGATGTATTTCATGTCAAACGCGCTGCGCGGGTTGTGAAAAACGATTTTTGTTTCAGCTGGATACTTCAGATAAGGGCAAAGGCCGCGCGTTGACACGCTGTGCATTGTCGACAGTGGCATGGCCGAGGTATGGGCGACCTGAAATAGCGTGCTTGTCATGCGGATAAGAGGCAGACGGTTTTCAGTGTCAACGAACTGGCGCAGCTCCGGCGGCAGAAAGGCGACGTTTTCGCGCTTGCTGAAATGGATCTCGACTTCGGGCGTGCAGCCGCAATAAAGCTTGAAGGATGGCAGGTTGCCCCAGTATTCCCAAAAGCCGAGTGTTGGCAGCGCGATAAACAGGAAGATGGCGACGGCGCTTAGTTTATGCTTGAGAAGGGCAATGTCGAACAGCGTGCCTTTGTAATTCCAAAACAGCGAAATGGCGAGCGCGTCGATCATCACGTTCCATGGCCAGATGGCGGGTGCCCAGTTGTGGCCGATCGGCCCGAGGCTGAGCAGCACCACCGCCAGCATCACGCTTGCCATGGTCACGGCAAATTTACGGGTAGAGGGAAAAAGCATCAGCACGCCGATGGCCGCCTCGAAAAACGGCGTGAGGATACCGAAAAGCAGGGTGGCCTGCGGATCGGTCACCCATTCCTCGACAAACCACGGAAAAACCCGCCGCGCGAAAATGGTGTTTATCTTGTATATGCCCGCCCAGAAATAAATCCCGAGGGTCATGAAGCGCAAGGGGTTGAGGTCTTCGTCGCTGAATTTTTTTGGCAGCAGCGCTAACGCCAGCAGTGTAAAGGTGTACATGTAAAAGAACGGCTGCCAGCGCAGCTCGTCCTGCACGACCAGCGCGAGGAAGGCGACGGGAAGATAAAAGCCGAGCTTGCGGAAGCGTGGCGCCACGACCAGCACGGCGCAGACCGCCATGATGGAAAGGATGAGCACGAGGTTCACGCTGTCGGGGATATCTTCCGCGCCGGGAATGATGGGCGCGACCAGCAGAAACTTACGCTCATTGAACCAGAGCCGCCAGGTGATGGGAACGGTGACGAGGAAGCAGAAGGCGCTGAGGCGGATGCACAGGCGCGTGACGGCCTCGGGCGTAAAGGTAAACCTGAAATGGCTCGGAAAAGTCATCTCACTCGCCCACCGCGAAATGCCAGTCATAGCCGTCGCGCGCGATGCAGGCTTGGAGGTCGTCAGATATTTGCAGTTCCACCCATGCGCCGGATTTCTTGCTGATGAACCACATATGCACCTGATCGTTGCTGTCGATGGCATCGGAGAGATAGGCGAGCTTGCGCTCCGACATCAGGCGCTTGACCATCGTGCCGACGGGGGCGCATTCGCCGACAGCAGGCTTCGGGCTTTTTGCGGCCGTCAGCGTGGCGCACAGGAAAAGGGCGAGAAGGACGCGTTTCAACCGTGCGACTCCTTGCTACGATATTGGGCATCGAGCGCCCTGATGAAAGCCATTATTGACCCCGCCGCTTTTT
>JAYUPV010000161.1:0-4254 GCA_043759865.1 Alphaproteobacteria bacterium
TCGGACAGACGGGCATCGTGTCCGCCCTGCTGCGCCACGGCGCGGATGCGGCAGCGCTTGATCGCAATGACATGTCGCCGCTTTATTACGCCGTTGCCAACGGCTCCTCCGGAACCGCGCAACTGCTGCTCGAAAACAACGACCCTTCCCTCAACCGCATCATGCGCGAAGAAACGCTTGCGATGCACGCCGCCGGAAAAGGAGACCTTGCGATGCTGCGCCTTCTGGAACAGAACGGCGCGCGGCTCGATATAACGACTTCCTACGGCAAATCGGTTTTGTCGGAAGTGCATGACAGCATGCGCTTCGGAAACAAAGATTTCGGCAAGCAAAAGAAACTGCGGCAGACCCTCGATTACCTTGAGGAGAATGCCGATAAAATTTTGACGGACAAATTTAAAGGCCGCACGTTGCTGATGGATGCAGCAAGATCGAACGCGGAACTTGCCACATTCATCATCAAGAACGACAAGCACCGCAGCATCGACGCGATCCATGTTTATCCGCATGGCATTGTGCACGGCCAACCGCAATACCCCAAAGTCGAAACCGCGCTGAAAAACGCCGTTGGTCACGGGGAAAAGGAACTGGTCAAACGGATGCTTGAAAACGGCGCGCGGCAGGATATCGACTATCAAGGATCGGAAACCCCGCTCATGCTCGCGGTCTCGCACCGGAACAAGGAGAGCGCGAAGGCGCTGCTGGAGAGCGACACCAGCACCATCAACGCTCTCTATACCGACAGGCGCACCACTTTCCTGGGCATGGGGGATGAGCGCGGAAAGGGCGACATCGTGCATTCCGCCCTTACCCTCGCAGCAAAATACGCAGATGCGGAAATGGTGCGGATGCTGATAGCCTCCGGCGCAAGGCAAGACCTCGCCACCACCAAGACCCCGCTGCAAATCGCGGAAGAGCGCAAGGATGCGGAAATGATAAACGCGTTGAAAGCACCGACACCGCCGAAAGCAACCCCCCGCGCGCCTAGCCCTCCTTAAGGTCCATCTGCAGCGCCGCGAGATGCTTGTAGAGCCCTTCCTGCTGGAAGAGCTGGGCATGCGTGCCCTGCGCCGCAATGCGGCCTTTATCGAGAACGATAATGCGGCTGGCGTTCTGCACGGTTGAAAGCCTGTGCGCGATGATCAAAGTCGTGCGCCCCTGCATCAAGTTACCGAGCGCTTTGTGGACGGCGATTTCATTGGCGGCGTCGAGCGCCGAGGTCGCTTCGTCGAGCAGCAAAATTTTCGCGTCCTTCAAAATCGCACGCGCAATGGCAATGCGCTGTTTCTGCCCGCCCGAAAGCCTGTTGCCGCGCTCCCCCACCAGCGTGCCATAGCCCATCGGCAGCGCGTTGATGAATTCATGCGCCTGCGCCAGTTCCGCCGCGCGCGCGACCTCGGTATCGCTTGCGCCCGGTTTTGCAAGGCGGATATTGTCGGCGACCGACATCGAGAAAATCGCGGGGTCCTGCGAAACGACGCTCAGGTGGCGGCGGATATCGCGCGTGTCGCATTCGGCGATATTCACGCCGTCAATGGTGATGCTGCCGCCCTGCGGGTCGTAGAACCGCTGGAGCATCTGGAAGGTCGTGGTCTTGCCCGCACCGCTCGGCCCCACAAGGGCGACGCTTTCGCCGGGGGCGATTTTGAACGACACGCCATGCAGCGCATGCTGCCCCGGCCTTGTCGGGTAGCTGAAAACCACGCTGTCAAATCCGATATCACCGTTGATTTTTTCCGGCAGTGTTTTCGGCGGCACGGGGGTTTTGAGCGCAGGCACTGTTTCGAGTATCGCCGTGATGCGGTCGGCGGCACCTGTCGCGCGGCTGAAATCGGTCAGCGATTCACTCACCGCCGTCACCGCGCCTGCCACCATCGCCACGTAAAAGATGAACGCCGAAAGGTCGCCCGCCGTCATGCCGCCGGTCAATACCTTGTGCCCGCCATACCACAGCACCACGCCGATCGCGCCGAACACAGTCGAGATAACCCAGGCGATAAGAATAGCGCGGGTGTTGATATATCTCATGGCCGTCTTGTGCGCGCTGTCGGCAAGGCCGCCGAAATGCTTTGCGGCTTCTTCTTCATAGCCGAACGATTGTATGGTCTGGATACCTTGCAGCGTTTCGATGCTGTAGGAACTGATATCGCCCACGCGGCTTTGCGTGTCGCGTGATTTTGCGCGCACGCGTCTGCCGAACCACAGAAGCGGCCCCAGCACCACTGGCACGACCAGCATGACAACAAGCGTCATCGACGGGCTGACAACGCAGAGCATGATAAGGCCGCCCGCGAGCATCAGCGTATGGCGGAACGCCATCGGTAAATTGTTGGTAATCACGATTTGCAAAACGGTCGTGTCGGCATTAATGCGCGACACCTGGTCGCCGGTTTTATTCTGTTCAAAAAAAGCGGGGTCGAGGGTCAGCAGGTGGCGGTAGATCTTGGCGCGCAGGTCGCGTATCACGCGCTCGGCCACCATATAAACCAGCCGCAGGCGCGAATAGGTGGCAACCGCCATCAGCAGCACAACCACCGCCAGCATGCCGAGCGCGTCGTTGAGGTAGGTTTCGTTACCTGCCGAAAAGGCGCGGTCGACAATGCCCTTGATGCCCCAGCCGACCGCAAGGGTCATCAGCGAAGACACAAACATGCCCGCAATCCCGCCCGCCAGCAGGTAGCGATAGGGCCGCAGCAGCGGCCACAAAAACGCCAGCGGCCGCTTCATCCCCTTGTCCACGCGCAGGGTTTCGAGCATTGGCTCCATACGATAAACACACTCCTGTTACAGATTATGTAAAATACGTCCGGATATCAGGAACATATGTGCGTGAGATTGAACGATTGCCCATCAAAGTCAATAAATTGCTTGCATATTACGCGAAATGACGGTAAAAACTGCAACCTGTGGCGCTGTCCCCGTTGGATAGCAGCCCCCCGAATTTATGAGGAGCGACCCATGAAAGAGAACACTCACCCGGATTATCACGACATCAAGATCGTCATGACCGATGGCACCGAATACACCACCCGCAGCTGCTGGGGCAAAGCAGGCGACGTTATGCGCCTCGACATCGACCCCCTCAACCACCCCGCCTGGACCGGCGGCACCGCGAAGGTGATGGAAAAAGGCCGCCTTGCCAAGTTCGGCAACAAATACGCAGGCCTCGGCGTTGCAGCCGCTGAAACGGCAAACGCAGCGCTTGAAAAAGGCGCGGAAGCCAAGAAACACGCACAGGCTGACACCGCTGCAAAAGACGCAGCCGCGAAAGACGCCGGTACCAAGAAAAAAGAAGAAGCTAAAAAGAAATAATCTTCTTTTTCAAAGTTTTATAAAAAACCGCCCGGACACGCTCCGGGCGGTTTTTTAATTGTGATCCATCCCCCAGCCCAGCCGTATAAAGCCTGAAGGACAATGAAGCGCCCATGACGGGGCTTCGCAAATGCCCTTTCTGGCGGGCCGTTCAAAGGCAGCCTGTAAACATAAACTGGTATTGCTCAAAGGAGGATATCACTATGCATGCACTGGATTTCACACCCCTTTTCCGTTCCACCGTCGGCTTTGACAGGCTCTCGCAAATGCTTGAATCGAATCTGACCGCCGACACGGGAGTCGCCTACCCGCCCTATAACATCGTCAAGCTGAACGACGACGAATACCGCATAACCATGGCGGTCGCCGGTTTCACCGACAAGGATATCGACATCACGGCGAAGCAGAACCAGCTGGTCGTGCAGGGCAAGGCCGCCGAACGCGAAGAGGGGAAAGGTGCAGAATACCTGCATCGCGGCATTGCGGAGCGCGCTTTTGAACGCCGCTTCCAACTGGCAGACCATATCCGCGTCACCGGCGCGAAAATCGAAAACGGCCTTCTGACCGTTGCACTCGTCCGCGAAATCCCCGAGGCCGCGAAGCCCCGGAAGATCGAGATCAAAGCGGGCGGCAACCTGATTGACGGCAACAAAGTGAATTAACCCTCAGTCACACACACATGACTGCCCCGAATGGCGAGGGCTCTGCGGTTTACCGTGGGGCCCTTGTCTTTTTTTTACGCGGCTTTCGCGGGAGGTTTCGGGCGGCGGAGGCGGACAAAGGGCGGCTTGTTGCGGGGCTCGTCGCCGGCAAGGTCGGGGCACAGCTTCGGCGATACATGAATATCGCGCGTGGCGTTTTCGTAGACGAGCGTGCCGTCGGCCACAAGTTTCTTGATGCTGGCGGGGAAATCGGGGGCATTCACCGCCTCGACGATTTTCG
>JAYUPV010000162.1:0-6947 GCA_043759865.1 Alphaproteobacteria bacterium
CCCTGCCGTAGCGTCACGGTCGCCATGATGGCGTCTTCAAGAAATTCTCCGTAGTGAGGCATATCTATTCTTGATAAAGAAACAGCCCCTACCAACTGAATGGCAGGGGCTGTTTTAATATTTTAAGTGTGGTCAGAAATCGGAACTGCCTGAGCTTACACTATCCCCCCCGGGAAACCCCGGGATTTTTTTTACACCGCAGGCCCTGCAGGCGGCGGCACCAGCGACGGCGCGGGTGGTGTTTTTTTGAGGTGGTCGACGATGAAGTCGATGGAGTGGCGGAAGGATTCTTCGTTGATCGTGTGGGTCATGCCCTGAATAACCTTGCCGGTGGTCGGCAGCCCCGCGCGCTTCAGGCGCATGAGGGAGGAATTGTAATGCACGCTCACGCGCTCCAGCGCCTTTTCGAAAACCTTGCCGAGCCCCTTCTTTTTCGGCGGCGGGGGCGGGTTCGGGTTCTGGATGATTTTTGTCGAGGTGTAGAAGTAACTGTCCTGATCGCCCATTAAAAGCAACGTGTCGGGCTTTGACTTCGGCGCGATAATGGGCAGCACGGGGCCGGAGTGGCAGATGACGGCGGCGCATTGGTCGGGGCGTCTTGTGCCCATCTGCACGGTCATCGCGCCGCCAAGGGAGAAGCCGAACAGTACAAGGCCGTCGTCTTTCAAATTCCGTTTCGCCAGCTGCACGTCGGCGAATTTGTTGAGCTGGTCAACCACCGGCACGCGGTTGAACAGGTGGCTGATGGCAATCTCGAAAGTTTCTTCCAGCTTGCCGCCCTTGTACCATGTGTACAGGTCGTCGACATCGGGCGTGCCGCAGCGGTCTTTGTGTTCCTGCGAAGCGTTCAGCCCCACAGGCCCCTGCACCACGAGGATGTCGGCATTCGGATAGGCCTTCTGGATTTCGGCGGGCAGGTCCTTGAACATGTCGGGATGGTTGCCGTAGCCATGCAGAAAAATCACCAGCGCCTCGGGTTTGCCCGACGCGCAGGGATATTCGTTGAACTTGAACCCGTCTTCGTTTTTCATGGTGGCCTGTTTTGGAGGAATCACCTCAAAAGCCACCCTCTTTATCCCGCCAAGGACAAGACAGCGTAAAATAGGGATATCCCCTTGTAAACGGGGAAAATAGAAGGGATTGACGGAATATGAAAACTGACTTAAGGTAGGCGCAGAATAAATCAAACGGAGGGCAAAGCCATGGGCCTTTTCAGCAAACAAAAAATCTCCCCTGTTTTCAACTATCAAACAGACGCCCAAAAGCAGCTGAGCGCTTATACCATCACCCTCACCCGCCCCGCGGCTGACCTTGCAACGCAGAGCGATGCTTTCCGCACCACGCTGGAGCGCTGGCTGCGGATGCAGCAGGACGACCAAAAGGGCAATGCTGAAAAACCGGCGGTTACGGCGGCGGAAGCCGGCCATGCGCGCGTCACCATCCGCACAACCGAAGAAACCATGGCGCGTATCGAGCGCCAGTTCGGAGGCGATATCCTGCGCACCGACCCGCCCGCCGAACATGCGCGCGGCCTCGTCAAGCCGTCCAAGGTCGACCCGTGGGATGTCAGCAAGTGGTAAGGGCTTAATCGCCTAAATCTGTTTTTTCGCCCGGAGGAGACTGGATCACCGGCTTCCAGTCGCGAATGCGGCGGTTGATCGACTTGATGTGTTTCTTGTTCACCTTGTTCGAAACGTCTTCCAGCGTGTTCTCGAAAAAAGTATCGCCGCCCTTTTTCGCAAGCGACAACCAGACAAAGGCCTGGTCAAAACTTTCATCGAGGCCCCTTCCAGTCGCATACATGTTACCGATGATACCCTGCGCTGCGGCGTTGCCCTGGTTGGCCGCCTTCATATACCACGCGGCGGCGTCAACATCGCTGCGCGTCACGCCAATACCGCTTTCGTAGGAATAGCCCATATATTGCTGCGATTCAGCGTTGCCGTTGTCGGCCGCCATGCGATGCCATTTCAGAGCTTCGTCATAATTGCGCTCCACGTCCCCCTGCCCGTCGGCATACAGCACGCCAAGTTCGTGCTGCGCGGCGACGTCGCCGGCGGATGCTTTCGTTTTCAGCGCCGTCACTTCGGGCGGGTCGCCCGGCACTGTGGCCGGCGCATCGACCGGCTTTGGCACATGGCCCTTGATGATTTTCATTTCGGCACTGTCGGGAGAGTCTGCCGCCGGAGGAGCAACGGGTGCAGCCGCCGCTGCGGGCGCGGCAGGAACCGATGCGGGGTCTTCGGCAAAAGCGGGAGCGGCGAGAAACGCCGCGAGGAACAAGGCAGGCAAAAAACATTTCATCAAAAAAACTCCCTCGGGTTAAAACTGGTCGTTGGCGATCTGGCATGCCATTTTCTGCCCGCCCATAATGGGGGAGGACAGGCCGTGTACCTGCGGCAGCAGCGCCTCGGCGAAGAAACGCGCCGTGATAAGTTTGGTGTTGTAGAAATTCGCGTCCTCGCCCGCATGCAGCGCGCCATGCGCCGACAGCGCCATGCGCGCCATCATGTAGCCGCCCGCGACCAGCGAAAACTGGCGCAGGTAAGGCACGGCGGAGGCCGCCATGGTTTCGGTGTTCGATTTCGCATTCGCCAGCATCCACGCGGTGGTTTCTTCAAGTGCCGCGACCGCCTTGACCAGCGTGCCCTGAATAGCATCGAGGTCGTCGCTCGGCTTCTGGGTCAGGTTTTTGGCAAAGGATTTTATTTCTGTCATGAACCGCGCCGCTTCCGCGCCGCCGTCGCGCAGCACCTTGCGGAACACGAGGTCGTTGGCCTGAATGCCGTTGGTGCCTTCATAAATGGGCAGAATGCGCACATCACGGTAATACTGGGCCGCGCCGGTTTCCTCGATAAAGCCCATGCCGCCGTGGATTTGCAAAGCGGTCGAAGCCGTTTCGACGGCAAGGTCGGTCGCCCAGGCCTTGACCAGCGGCACAAGCAAATCAAGCCGCGCCTGCGATTCAGCCCTCAGTTTCGCATCCGCCGTGCGGCGCGAACGGTCGATCATGCCGGCGGCGTAATAGGCGAGCGCGCGGGATGCTTCGGTATTCGATTTCATGGTCAGCAGCATGCGGCGCACATCAGGGTGTTCGATGATGGCGACACGCTTGCCGGTCTTGTCGCCGATTTTCATGCCCTGCACGCGGTCTTTCGCGTATTGCAGCGCGTGCTGGTACGCCGCCTCGCCGAGCGCCACGCCCTGCTGGCCGACGCCGAGGCGCGCGCTGTTCATCATCACGAACATGTTGCGCAGTCCCGCCCCCGCTTCACCGACGAGATAAGCAACGGCGCCCTCGTTTTCGCCATACATCATGACGCAGGTGGGCGAGCCGTGAATGCCGAGCTTGTGTTCCAGCGACACCGCGCGCGCGTCGTTGCGCTTGCCGATGCTGCCGTCTTTGTTGACCATGAATTTCGGCACGATAAACAACCCGAGGCCGTCATTGCCCTCGGGCAGTCCGTCGACGCGCGCGAGCACGAGATGGATGATGTTCGGGGTGAAGTCGTGTTCGCCCCAGGTAATGAAAATCTTTTGACCCTTCATCAGGTAATGGTCGCCGTTTTTCTTTGCCACGGTGCGGATAGCGGCAAGGTCGGTGCCTGCCTGCGGCTCGGTCAGGTGCATCGAGCCCGTCCATTCGCCGGAAATCATGCGCGGCAGATAGGTTTCTTTTTGTTCATGCGTGCCGAGGGTTTCAATCGCTTCGATCGCCGCTTGCGATAGCAGCGGGCACAACGACAGCGCGAGATTCGCGGCCTGCCACATTTCACCGACCGCCATGCCGATGGCATGCGGCAATGCCTGTCCGCCGAATTCCTGACCGCAGGTCACGCCCGTCCAGCCGCCTTCGGCGAATTGTTTGTACGCGTCTTTGAAACCATCCGGCGTTTTCACGCCTTCGCCTGCAAGTTTCGACATCTGGCGGTCGCCGGTTTTGTTGGTGGGTGCCCAGACTTCACCGGCGAGCCTTGCCGCTTCCGCCAGCACCGCTTCGACAACATCGTGCGTTGCGTGTTCATAGCCGGGCAGCGCCGCGATTTCCTCCATGCCCGCAATTTCGGTCAGCACAAAGCGCATATCCTTGAGCGGGGCATGGTACATGGTCGGTAACTCCTGACAAAAAAATATTCCGGCAGCCTGTTTCTGGACTGCCGGAATATTAGCATTTTAAGAAGATATATAAAGCCCACGCGCGTGCGTGGCTTTATATGTATATTACGGGTTCAAGCCGCCAGGGCCATCCTTCTTGCGGAAGGGATTGCCGCGTACGGCGGGCTTTGACTCCGCTTTCAGCTTTTCATCAACATTCACCATCAGCTTCAGGAGGCCGAAGGTCGTGCCGAATTCCTCGTCCGTCAGCTTGGCGGCTTCGGAGACATAGGTTTTCACGACCGTATGGGCATCGTCGCCCTTGGCCTGATGCAGACGCAGAATAACCTGCGCGAGCACGCGCCCTTCTTCGCCGAAGCCTTGCGCCTCGAGCTGCGAGAGGATGAGCTTGCCCTGCGGCGTGTCTTTGGCTTGATCGAGGATTTCGATCACCATTTGCAGCTGGCTGAGCTCGGCGGGTTTCAGGCCTTTCTGGAAGTCGTCGACGGTGTAGGCTTCGACGTCATCCAGCACCTTTTTCTTGTCGGCGGGAGCCAGTGTGTCGATTTCGTCGAACAGCGTGTCAACCGTCGCCACGTCTTTTGCCGAGCCGAGACGGTTCAGGAAAAGATTCGAAGGGGTATCTGTCATGTTGGTTTCTCCTTGGAATTAAAGATCGAAATTACCGGGCGCGGTGGGCTTGCGGAAGGGGTTGGGGCGCACGGCGGGCTTTGCCTGCAGTTCGGATTCCACCAGTTTTTCCTGCACGGTGACCATCAGCTTGGCCATGCCGAATGCGGTATTGGCTTCGGCTGCGGGCACTTTCGCTTCTTCCGCGAGGTAGGTCTTGACCAGCGCGTGGGAGGCTTCGCCCTTGTAGTTGAAGATAGAAGTGAGGATGAGGCTGGAGCCCTTGGCGATTTCAGCGGCAGGCATTGCGGCTTCCATCTGCTCGCGCATCGCGTCGCCTTCGGGTGTGCCCTGCATGTCGTCGACCATGTCGAGGACCATACGCAACTGGGCAAGCTCGCCGCCACGGGGCGCGCTTTTCTGCCAGTCACTCACGGTGATCGCTTCAATCGCGTCGACAGCCAGTTTCTGCTCGGCCGCGGGAAGTTGCGCGACATCGTTGAAAATAGCGGTGATGGCAGAGACGGTCTTGGCGTTGTCGATGCGGCGGGCGAAATCATCGGCGTTGAAGTCGGACATAATCGGTAGCTCCTTTGGGGGTTGTTATGGATTACTGTCCCACCTCGTAGCACCGCGATTTTTCTATGGCAATAAATTTTTGACGTAAAACAGTTTACGCAAACGTTCTAGAATCTTCTGGAAAAAAGATTGGTTATTTATGGAATATTTATTGGCGAAGTCCCTGCACTGACCAAAACATCAGGCTTCAGAAATCAAAATTCTGGCTTTTATCCGTGGGCTTCGGGCCGGAAGGTTTTGGGGCAGGCTCTTTGGTCACGCCGCTTTCCAGCACAGCCTTCACCACCTTGTAATGCCCGAGTGCAGAGCCGAATTCACCGGGCTGCAGCTTCGCCGCTTCTGCGAGAAAGGCGGTGACGACAGGGCTGGCGTTTGAGCCCTTTTCACGCGCGAGCCTGCGGAAAAGTTCGGCCTGTGCTGCCGCGAAAGCACCTTCCTCTATCTCGAAGCCCCTGCGGTAAAGTGCTTCTTCCCGCGTATATTTCAGTTGCTCGATGAGATTGAGAGTGTTGTCGATCTGCCTGCGCGCCGTGGGGTTGTCGTAGGCGCGGATGAAACCGATGGCACCCTGCTCGAGCACATCGAGAGCCTTTTGCGCTGCGGCGTCCGGCAGGCTGGCGATGTCGTTGAATACCGATTTGATGGCGCTTGTGTCTCGGGCGCGGCCGGCGCGGACGGTGAAATCATCAGGGGTCGGCATCGGGTAGCTCCTGCGGTCGGGTTTAAACGGATGGGTATACTATATGTTTACCATAAGATTCTGTCAAATATTGCCATATCTTCCCCCCGTCTGGCACGCCGCTTGCAAAGTTACATCATATAAGGAGGCCAAAAGGCCCCAAATGAGACAGGGAGACAGGGTTATGGGTTCGATGTTATCAGCCATCAAAGCTAAAATTTCCGAGAAATATGAAGGGGTTGCATCACCGCGCGTGATCAACGCCGTGCAAAAGGCCTCGAGCCGCACGGGGGTAGATTTTGCCTTCCTGATGGAAAAAGCTTCCGCTGAAAGCAGCTTTAACCCCACCGCGAAATCCAAAAGTTCCTCCGCCACCGGCCTGTTCCAGTTCATCGAAGACACCTGGCTGTCGATGGTGAAAAAGCACGGCGACAAATTCGGCATTGGCGATTACGCCGACCAGATCGAAGTGAAAAACGGCCGCTGCTGCGTCGAAGACAACGCGATGAAGAAAAAAATCCTTTCGCTCCGCAACGACCCCGAAATTTCCGCCCTGATGGCGGGCGCGTATTCGGTCGAGAACAAGCAGTTCCTCGAAAAGAACACCGACTGCGATGTCGGCTCGACCGAAATGTACCTTGCGCATTTCATGGGCGCGGGCGGTGCGACCAAGTTCCTCAACTGCCGCGACTATGACGGCGGCGCGGTTGCCGCCAAGCTGTTCCCGCAGCAGGCACACGCAAACAAGGGCGTGTTTTACGACCGCACCACGGGCAAGCCCCGCACGCTCGACCAGATTTACAATATTTTCGACCGCAAATTCACCGACGGACCCGACAGCCCCCCCGCAGCAGCCACACCCTCTGCATACGCCAAAGGCTCCGTCACAGCGCCTGCAGCCGCCGATTCAAAATCCCTCGCCCTCGAAATGGCGACGCAGGCGCTTCCCCTTTTCGACGACAAC
>JAYUPV010000163.1:0-5195 GCA_043759865.1 Alphaproteobacteria bacterium
TGTCGTTGGTGGCGGCACCCGCGCAGGCAAGCGCGATATACCAGCCCATCGAATTGCCCGTGACGGCGGCGATGTCGTATTTGTCGCGGTTGATGCTCAGAAAATCGGCATAGGCGCAGGCATAAATAAGCGGCGAAGCGTTGTCGCCCCGGCTGTGTTCAGACAGCACGAAAGATTCTTTGTTATCAAGGTCGCTGACCGTCGTCTGCCCCTTTTGCGCGCGATAGATATCAATCGCGGCAATCAGGTTTTTTTTGTCGGCGTGAAAACGCTTCAAATACCCGAGCTCGTCCTTGTTATACGTGCCACGGCCGGGGCAGATGACGAGAGCTTTCTTTTTCATGCTGTTTTCCTCAACGTGCCCTGCGCCTTTACCAGTTCGACAGCGGCTTCGATAATCGAATCCTTGCTTGGCATGGTGATGGTGGCGACGCGGCCGAGAGGAATGAAGCTGTCTTCCGCCGCAAGCCGTCTTGTGTTCGGCGGCGGTATCAACCGTTCATGCACAAGGCTCATCAATGTCTCGCTGATGGAGCCGGTGGTGCGGCATTCATCGACGATGAGAAGGTTTTTGCAGGGGCGGATGGCCTCGATAATTGCATCTTCGGCAAGCGGTGCGAGCCAGCGCAGGTCGATGACACGCAGCTTGATGCCATGCTTTTCTTCCAGCTCTGCCGCCGCCTGGCGCGACAGATAATAGCCGTTGGCATAGGTAAGAATGCACAGTTCTTTGCCGTCGCCATATTGCGCGATATCGCCGAGCTTCACGGGTTTTGCATCGGGCGCGGGATAGGGCGACATCCAGAGGCCGTCTTTCGGCGCATGCAGGTCGCGCATGGAATAAAGCGCGATGGGTTCAAGGAACACAACCACGCGCTGTTCCTCGTTCGCCAACCGTATGCATTCACGCAGCATCAGCACGGCATCCGCGCCGTTCGAGGGGCAGGCGATGATGACACCGGGGATATCGCGCATGACGGCGACGGAATTGTCGTTGTGAAAATGCCCGCCGAAACCTTTTTGATAGCCAAGCCCCGCGATGCGGATGACCATGGGGTTGGTGAATTTTCCGCTGGAGAAGAAGCTAAGCGTCGCCGCTTCGCCGCGCAGCTGGTCTTCGGCGTTGTGAAGATAGGCGAGAAACTGGATTTCCGGCACGGGAATGATGTTGTTATGCGCCATGCCGATGGCAAGACCCAAAATCGCCTGTTCGTCCAAGAGCGTGTTGATAACGCGGTGGTTGCCGAAACGCGTCGAGAGTTTGGAAGTCACGGCATAAACGCCGCCCTTCGGCCCGATATCTTCACCCGCCAGCACAATGTTTGAATGATCGAGCATCAGGTCGGTCAGTGCCCAGCTAATCAACTTCGCCATGGTCTGCGGGGCAGCGGTCGCTGCGAAATCGTCGCCAAAAACTTTTTCACGGTCGGCTTGCGTCGTTGTCACCGCCGCCACGTCGCGCTTCGGCGGAATAATGCTTTCCATCACTTCCGCCGCTGTTTTCATTTTGGGGCGCTTGATGGCTTCTTCCGCCACGCGCGCCACGCGCTCGCCGGTTTCGTTGTAAAGGTCGAGGATTTGCGACGAAGTCATCACGCCGTTGTCCATCAACAGCCGCGCCGAATACAGCAGCGGGTCATGCGCTTCGCAGTCTTCAATCGCCTGCATCGACATGTACATATGCTGTGCATCCGCCCCCGCATGGCCAAACAGCCTCACGCAGGACATATGCAGGAAAGCAGGCATGCGCGTGGAGCGTACATATTGTTCCACTTCGCGCGCCGCCCGGTAAGTGTCGACGAGGTTCAACCCGTCGCAGGAAAAATACTTGATGCCGGGGCGGTTGCGCATACTGGCCTCGACCCAGCCGCCGGGTGTGGCGGTGGAAATGCCGATGCCGTTGTCTTCGCACACGAACACCACAGGCACGGGCACGCCCTGATGCGCCGCCCAGCCTGCCGTGTTGAATGAACCTTGAGAGGTCGAGTGGTTGACCGATGCATCGCCAAAGCTGCACAAAATAACGCCATCCTGCGGCAACTCGCCTTCGTTCTTCAAGCGTTTGTTCAAACCGATGCTATAGGCCGCACCCACGGCTTTCGGCAGGTGCGAGGCGATGGTGCTGGTCTGCGGCGGGATGAAAAGTTCTTTCGAGCCGAGAACCTTGTGCCGCCCGCCCGATATCGGGTCTTCCTTGCCGGTGGTGAAGCTGAGCAGCATGTCCCACAGCACGGTCGAGCCCGGCAGCTTTTTCGAGCGCTGAATAAAAAACGCCGCGTCGCGATAATGCAGGAAAGCCATGTCGTCGAGCCGGAACGCCGCTGCAATCGCCGCATTGCCTTCATGGCCGGATGAGCCGATGGTATAAAATGCCTCGCCTCGCGCCTGCAGCTTGCGTGATGTGAAATCGAGCTGGCGGCTCAGCACTTGTGTTTCAAAAAGTTCCGCGAGTGCAGAGCCGGTTAAACCCGCCGCATGCATGTCGGAATTGCCTGTGTCGGGCAGGTTTTCATCCCTCACGCGCGCAAGGAAACTGGCATGTACGATCTCGGGGCGATCCTGCATTTTTCGGACTCACATATATATTGCAACCGCGCATATATTGCCCCAGCCATGCGGCGCTTGTCACATTTATTTGGTATGCGGATAAGCCCTTGAATTTACGGCGATTTCGGCTTTTGTTTGCCCTGCTTTTTCGGAGACTGATAACCGGGGAGGTCTTTGGCGGCATCGTCGTTCGCAATGGAGACAGCAAGTTTCACGGCCTTGTCGAATTTCTCGGCCAGCATTTCCTTTGAAATGCGCGTGCGGAAATAATCGGCCCATTCAAATTCGGCGAAGGGCGTTTTGACTTTTTTGAAAGCGCCCGCGTTGCGCGCAAAACCGGCAAGGCTGCGATACGGGTCATCTACCAGCCCCTCGATGGTCGCGGGAATTTCGCTCACCGGGCGCAATTTTCCGTCGGCATCATGCGGGTGCATGTATTTCATCTCGCTCATCTTCTTCCAGAAATCTCCCACCGAAAGCCTGGAATAGTCGGCATCTACCTGCATCGGTGCGCTCTGGTGCTTTTCGCGGATCAGCGCAAGCGCGAGATGGTGATGGTCGATAACATAGGCATCGCCGCCCGGGCCGAGGACAACACGTATCGGACGGTCGAGTAAAAATTCGGTGAGCTTCTCGGGGTCTTTTGCGAGCTTGCGGATTTGTTCCCGCTTCAACTCCACCTGTCTCATGCCGACGGTAATTTGCGTGGGCTTCAGTTTTGAAAGAAGAATGACTTTGGGGTGCGACGTTTCATCGGGCGTGCCGAAGATTTTTTTCAGGCCTTCGGCGGCACGGCTGAATTGTTCGCCGAGATATTCCTTGATCGTTTTGTCTTTTTTCTCGGCCATTCTTTGTACGTCACCTGTTGGGGTATACGATAACACAATATGTAAATTAATTCAAAGCGATAACACCCGCTTGCGCCAAACTCGCGTAATGATTATGTTTTGTCCACATCTTTATAACTGAAAGAGTTTCGACATGGCGAAAAAGCACCGCTTTCTGGCTGGCGCCCTTGCTGCTGCATTCATCCTCGCGGCCCCGCCCGCTATGCCGACGGCCTACGCCCAAACGGCAACCATCGAACAGGTGCAAACCACCGACAGCGTAAAGCCCGCTTTCGACGCGAACAAGATTGATGTCACGGCCATGCGCGCATGGCGGCAGGATATCCACCAGCATCCCGAAACCGCTTACCAGGAAGTCCGCACCGCACAAAAAGTAAATGACCTGCTGCAATCATGGGGACTGGAAACGCATACCGATATCGGCAAGACCGGCGTGGTCGGCGTGCTGAAAAACGGAAATGGCCCCGCCATTGCGCTCCGCGCCGATATGGATGCGCTGCCGATGACGGAGAATAATAAAGGGATTGATTACGCATCGCTCACCGCCGGAAAAGCACATGCCTGCGGGCATGACGGCCATGTGGCCATGCTGCTGGGCGCGGCGAAATATCTGGCCGAAACAAAAAACTTCACCGGCACGGTCTATTTCGTTTTCCAGCCGGCAGAAGAAGGCGGCGCGGGCGCGAAGGCGATGATAAATGACGGGTTGTTCGACATCGTGAAAACCGACGCCATTTACGGCATGCATGCATGGCCGGGGCTTCCGGCGGGGCAGATTGCCGTGGCCGAGGGCAACATCACCGCCAGCAGCGATAAGTTCACCATCAGGCTGACCGGCAAGGGCGGCCATGCGGCATATCCGGCAGACAACATCGACGCCATTTCGCTCGCCGCCGATATCGTGTCGGAACTGTACAAGATGAAAGACGCGGCATCACCCACCGCTGAAGGCGCGGTGCTGGCCGTGACCATGCTGCATGGCGGCGAAGCCTATAACGCCATGCCGGAAAAGGTCGAGCTTGCGGGCACCGTCCGCACCTTCGGCAACGTGACGCAGGACAAACTCGAAAAAGGCATCAGCGAAACCGCCAACCGCCTCGCCGCGAAATACGGCGCGAAGGCCGAAGTAATTTACGAGCGCGGCTATCCCTCGGTCTACAACGCCCCCGCCGAAACGCAGAATGCCAAAGAAGCCGCAAGCGCGGTGCTGGGCGCGGAAAATGTGGTGACGTTCAAGCGTACGCAGGCAGGCGAAGATTTCTCGTACTACAACGAAAAAGTCCCCGGCGCCTATGTCGCCCTCGGCCAATGGGACGGCGTAAGCCCCAAGACCCAGCTGCAC
This sequence comes from Alphaproteobacteria bacterium, assembly GCA_043759865.1. Classification (GTDB taxonomy): domain Bacteria; phylum Pseudomonadota; class Alphaproteobacteria; order Micavibrionales; family UBA2020; genus JAPWJZ01. The sequence continues at coordinate 4,738 of JAYUPV010000163.1, forward strand.
AGCCCGACTTTCAACTTCAACGATGCCACCCTCGGCACGGGCGCGTCTTACTGGATACAACTGGTGCAATCAAAGCTGCCAAAACAGGCCGACCCTGCACCGCCTTCCGCGCCGAAGCCCTAAACAATAAAAGTCTCCTCTCCCCTTGGGGGAGAGGATTAAGGTGAGGGGTAAGCCCGTCAGGGCGTCATATAAGTTGAGTCATTGGGTTCAGTTTACGCCGATCCCTTTGGTCTCGTGAATAGAAGGAGTTAAGGTGTAGTGAAATCCGAGATTTCATGGAAATCGGATGAGAATGGAGTGTTAATTGGACCTCGCATTCATGATGCTCAAATGACTGGTTACGCGTATTCTTACAAGGATAAATTCTCCCTTGAAGTGCGCCGTACATCAGGAGAACTTGTTCTGCTTGAGTTTTCTGGCGTATATGATGCGCAAGTCGAGATGTGGGAGGGAGC
>JAYUPV010000164.1:0-2148 GCA_043759865.1 Alphaproteobacteria bacterium
GCCGATATGCAGGGCCCGAAACTGCGCATTGGCGCGTTCAAGGAAGACAAAAAAATCCCGATGGTTCCTGGCAAGCAAATCCGCTTCGACCTCGATCCCACGCCGGGCGATGAAACCCGCGTTTGCTTCCCGCATCCTGACATCATGTCGGCGCTCGAAATCGGCGCGCGCTTCCTGATGGATGACGGCAACGTCGCCATGAAAATCGTGGGCAAGGGCGAAGGCTATCTCGTCGCCGAATCCGTTTACGGCGCAGAACTTTCAAGCCGCAAGGGCGTCAACGTGCCCGATCTTTCCCGTCCCATCAACTCGCTGACCGAAAAAGACAAGGTCGACATGGAATTCGCGCTTCAGCAGGGCGCAGACTGGATCGCGCTCAGCTTCGTGCAGACTGCCGAAGAGGTGAAGGCAGGCAAGGAACTTATCGCCGGCCGCGCAAAAGTCATGGTCAAAATGGAAAAGCCCGCCGCGATTACCAACCGCAAGGCCATTATTGCCGAAGCGGACGCCATTATGGTGGCGCGGGGCGACCTCGGCGTAGAAATTCCGCAGGAGCAAGTTCCCGCCGCGCAGGCCGTGCTGATCGAGGACGCGATTGCGGCCAAGAAGCCCGTGGTCGTCGCGACGCAGATGTTTGACTCCATGATCAACAACCCGCGCCCGACACGCGCCGAGGTCAGCGACGTTGCGCTCGCCGTCAAGCAGGGCGCTTCGGCTGTCATGCTCTCCGGCGAAAGCTCCATCGGCAAATATCCGGTGGATGCCGTGAACGCGATGGACAAGACGATTTACGATGCGGAAAACAGCACGCTGCACAGCCGCGCGACGATGAAAAACCCGCCGCTTGCGCCGCCGCTTGTCCCGCGCCCCTCGCTTGTCGAGAAAGCACCCGCAGCGGTGTACAAGCCGCCGCGCTACGGCACCTGAATCTCGGGCGTGTACCTGTAGTGTCCGGTGATTTTGTAGCCGAATAATATATCGTCGACTGTCGCGCCACGCCCGATATTGTGGACAATCAGCGGGCGTAATCCGTCATCCGATTTTTTATCCGTTACAATGCCGATATGGGGCAGGGGGCTCTGGGGATAGGCCAGGTCCCAGGTGACGAGGTCGCCCGCTTTGTAATCCGCCACTTTGTCCGACACGCCGAGGCTTTTGCCGTGGTGGGTGAAAAACACCTGCAGGTTCGGCACGCGGCGGTGGTCGATATTGGTGTCGGTTTTCTTCAAGCCCCATTGCTTGGGGTAGAGCGGGAAATTCTTTTTCATGTCCTCATGGACAAGTTTTTGCAAATCAACCCCGAAGCTGCGATAGGCGCGGATGACGACATCGGTGCAGACGCCGGTTTCCTTTGGCACATCGCCGTTCGGGTAGGGAATGCTGCGATAGGTGCCGTCATAGCTTTTGGTGTAGGCCGTTTGCTTTATCGCGGCCTCCTGCAGTCGCGACGCATCAAGCGGCGCAGCGGCAGCCGGCAATGATAGCAGCAGCAGGAAAGCCGTGGCAATTAGTCGACGGTGTGGAAACCTTGTCTCTTGTAACGGCTCACGCATTTGTCGGCGTCCCTTTTCTGGATGTCATAGCCGATCATGCCGCCCGCCATCGAGCCAGAGCGGCCGCCGCCGCAAGTCACGACCTGTCCGGTTTTGCTGTTCTTGAGCATGGTCGAAGGCACTGCACAAGCGGCGAGCGACAGAGTGACGGCGCAAAGGGAGGCGAGGGAAATAACTTGTTTCATTTTCATGCTTTCATGGAGTGCGACAATCCGCCCTGATATTATTCCCAACGGTATTTTATAAAACAACCTTTATTTAAGCGGCAGCCTGCAGGGCTTGGGGGAGGCGTTGGAAATAATCACCGAGCTTTTCCCTAACGGCTGTGGCGTTGGCCATGCGGTTCACCTCGGCGCGCATGTCGGCGGCACCCGGCATGTCTTTGCAGTACCAGCCGATATGCTTGCGCATGATGGCAACGCCCTGGTGCTGTCCGTAATGGCTCAGCATCGCGTCGTAATGCTCGTCAATCGTTGCGGCGATGTCGTTCATGTGCGGCGCTTCGGGAATAACGCCGGTACGCAGGTAGTCCATCATCTGCCGCACGGCCCATGGCCTGCCGAAGCTGCCGCGTCCGATCATCACGCCGTCCGCG
>JAYUPV010000165.1:0-2752 GCA_043759865.1 Alphaproteobacteria bacterium
ACGCGCACGGCGAAACCGGGCGGGAAAGACATTTCCTCCAGCCCCTCCGAAATGGTCAGCATTTTCTGGTCGCCGGCCTCGGGCTTGCCGAGCGTGAGCCATGAATGGCACAAATATTCCGAAGATTCTTTTTCGCCCTTCGCATCGACCACATCGACGCGGAAACCTTTGACCCAGACCGGCGTGTCGGTGCCGAGCGATACTTTGTCGGTCAGCACCGGCCCCGTCATGGAAATATATTTTTCGCGCACCTGCACGGGTCCGAGGGTATAGCTGGATTTCTTGAGGGCGGTTTCCTCGCGCGGCAGCACCTCGGCACGCGCGGGTAGCGGCTGCGCAAGGCACAGCGCAGCGGCGATAATATAAAATGCAAAACCCTTCATCAAAAAAACCTCTCCTTGCCTGAAAGTATAGCCTGTTTCGGCTGCGGAAAAAACGGGTCAGTTTATTCCGTAACTCAATGAAAAAGGCCGGGGCGGATAACCGGCCCCGGCCTTTTCATGAAGATTTAGAATTTACTTCGGCTTGAACGCGCTGACATTGGCGAGGTTGGCGGCGCCAAGTTCGCGGAGGTAAGCGACGTTTTCTTCGGTCTTCAGCTCGGCGGGAACCAGCGGCGAGAGTTTCTCGGCGGGCAACACGCGGCTGAACAGCTCGGCGGTGATATCGACCAGCGCGAGGTTTTTCTTGATGAAGGCTTCGCTCGGCTCGCCGCCGAAAGCGTATTCCAGTGCTTCGTTGACGATTTCCTGCAGCTTGTCCTGAATTCCTTCCATTTCGCCCGGCTTCAGCGTGGCGATAAGTTTTTCGCCAAGTTTGCGGTCGCCCTGATAGCGGGCTTCGACCGCGTTTTTGAATTCTGCCGCGAGTTCGGTGACGTGTTTCAGTTTTTCGTTAGCCATGATGTTACACTCCTCTTTGCTTTTTTTGTGATTGTAGAAATTGTTATCCGGGGTTGAAGCTGCTGAAGCGGTATTTGCCGTCCGCGCCGCGTTCGATTTTCGCCGACAGGCGGTCGGCAACATGGTCGGCTTTTCTGATTTGTGTCGTGGGGGTCACGATGCGGATGTCGCGGAAACCGGCCTCGACCGCCGCCGCGCGGAATTCCTTCATCTGGTCGCCGTTCGTATCCAGCGGCTTGACGTGGATTGATTCACGCGTGCCATCGGGCAGTTCTTTAAAGAGTTCGTGTACCGGCACTTCCTGCCCTGCGAATTTTGCGAAGGTGGCGAAGAGGCCGATGATCGCTTCCTGTGTGGGGCCTGCGAAGGCCTTGTTCATGAACGCGCTCGCGGTGTTGACCGTGTCCATGTTGATAGAGTGGCCGAGACCCTTGGCGACATATTCGGTTGCGGGCACGCCTGCTTCGCGCAGGATGTCGAGCGTGGCGGGGTGCATGTCTGCCATCGGCAGGCCCGCGCCCAGTTCCTGTTCGCCGACGATCAGCAGCGTCCGCGACTTGGCAAAAGCATAAGAATCGTCGATCAGGTAGCCCGAATGGCTGATGATAGCGGCTGCGGGATCGAAACGCTCCATGCTTGACTGCAGCGACAGAACGCCGCCCTGTGAAAAGCCGTAAACGGCGAGGTCTTTGCTGCCAAGGCCGTATTTCGCCAGCTGGCTGTCGATAAAGGTGTTGAGCCTTTCTGCGGTTTCGCGCATTTTTTCTTTCAGTGCGCGGAAGGCCTGGCCTTCGGTCAAGCTTTCGATTTTTGCGGCGTCGAACCAGCTGCGCATCTTGTCTTCGTCCATGCCCGCTGCTTTTATCTGGGCTGCCTGTTCGGGCGGCAGGATATCGACGAAGCGGAAGGGCGCGTTGGGGACAAGGAAGGCGGTGTCGGGCATTTTCTTTTCAAAGAACTTGGCGGCCATTTCCATGTCCGCATAGTCTGCGCCCGAGCCGTGGAGCATGACGACGATATGCTTCGGGCTCGTGCCGCCGCCCACGATGGCGTAATCAAGGCCGGAGTCCTTGTCGTTTTGAAGTTGCGGCATGATTTCTTCCTTATTACGGTTTGGGGGCGAACGGGTTGATGCTGGTGGACTGGAGCAAAGGCTTCCACTCGTTTTCAAACTCGTTCAGGACTTCGGCGATTTTTGTGCGCTGGGACTGCATGGTATCGCGCATCTGGCTCAGCTGGTTGCGGGCCAGGAAGCTCGCGGCACGCGCGTCTTCCAGCATCGCCACGCGGTCGCTGAAATCTTCGCCGCGCTTGAAAATGTCTTTCAGGCTTTGCTTTCCTTCAAGGTCCCAGTTCCTGCTGAATTTCTTGACGGCTCGTTTCAAAAATTTGCCTTCGAATTTTTCCGACAGTCTTTCAGCCGCGCCGATATGCAGGCCGATTTCGCGCGAGGCATCGCGGCGCTGGCGCTGGACGCGGCGGGATTCATCGAGCAGCTGTTCGAGTTCTTTGTCGGTCGCTTTCAGCTCTTCGACCGATTTCTGGATGCTGGTGACCATTTTTAATTGCAGCTTGTCGATCAGGTTTTCCTGTTCTTCGTCCAGACTGTCCTGTTCCTCTTCGGTCAGAGAGTCGTCGTGTTCTTTGGCCAGGCCGTCGGAGATTGACTGGCCGATGGATTTCATTTCAGCGTCGTCCGGGCCGTTCTGGAGGGTGTTGAGCGCCGCCCCGAAGCGGTCAGCAACGGGGTTGAATTTTTCCTGTACCGAAATCAAGCGGATCGCGACGCGGCCCAGTTTATCAAGCGGGGCGAGGCCATAGCCCATGAGCGCCTCGAAGCTGTCGGGTGC
>JAYUPV010000166.1:0-4955 GCA_043759865.1 Alphaproteobacteria bacterium
ATGAACGCTGTCGAGATGGAAATGTCCTACCGCCATAACGGCCTGCCGGCGGATGTTATTTTCATGGGTTGCCTGCTGAAAGGCGTGCCGGGCGACAAAGGCGAGATTGAAGGCCGGATGGACGCCATCAAGACCAAGCGCGCCGAAAGCCAGCCGATACGCACCAAAACAGGCGGCTCGACCTTCGCCAACCCCGAGGGCACGAGCGCCTGGAAGGTGATTGATGCTGCTGGCTGCAGGGGTTTCAAAATCGGCGGCGCGGAGTTTTCGACCCTGCATTGCAATTTCATGATCAATACCGGCGGCGCAACGGCGGCGGATATTGAAAGACTGGGCGAGGAAGTACGCAAACGTGTTGCCGAAAACTCCGGCATCATGTTACGCTGGGAAATCAAGCGCATCGGCATTCCGCTTGAAAAAGACACCGACATTGCCGCGTTCATGCAAAAGGAAGGGCACTAGAAATGGCGAAGACAGTTGCCCTTTTGAAAGGCGGATGGTCGACAGAGCGCGAAGTGTCGCTGTCCTCCGGTGCCGAATGCGCCAAGGCGCTCCGCCAAAAAGGTTATGAAGTCAAAGAGATAGATGTAAAGCGCGATCTCATGGACCTTGTGCGCCAGCTGTCGCCCGCGCCCGATGTGGTGTTCAACGCGCTGCATGGCAGGTGGGGCGAAGACGGTTGCGTGCAGGGCATCCTCGAAATCATGAGCATCCCTTATACCCATTCCGGCCCCCTTCCCTCGGCGCTTGCGATGAACAAGCACAAGGCCAAGGAAGTGCTGATGCCGCTTGGCGTGCGCTGCCCCGAAGGCGCGCTTGTCAATATCGACGACATCCGCAAAAGCAAAGCGCCGTTCAAGCCGCCTTATGTGGTGAAACCGAACGACGAAGGTTCAAGCGTCGGCGTATATATAGTGAGAGAGGGCGACAACAAACCGCCCATGGGTCTCGACAAGTGGTCTTACGGGCCCTATGCGCTCGTGGAAAAATACATTCCGGGGCGCGAGCTTTCGGTCGGCGTCATGGGAAAAAAGGGCGAAAAGCCCCGCGCCCTGACGGTTACGGAAATCAAAACCAATCTTGATTTCTATAACTACGAAGCGAAATACGCGGAAGGCGGCTCGGTGCATGTCGTGCCCGCCGCCATCAACCGCGAAGTTTTTGACGAGGCGTTGCGTATCGCCGCCTTCGCGCATGAAAATTTGGGCTGCACAGGTGTCACGCGCAGCGATTTCAGGTACAATGATAACGAACCGGGTGTTTCGGGTCTTTTCTATCTCGAAACAAATACACAACCCGGCATGACGCCTACTTCGCTGGTTCCGGAGCAGGCGGCTCACTTGGGGATGACTTTTGGGGATCTTGTGGAATGGCTCGTCGAAAACGCGACGGTCCATACATAAGATAAAGACTGGGGATTGATGAAGCTGTTTAAAAAGCGCGAAGCTCCGCTCTCGCGCCGGAGCACCCGCTTATGGATGCTCCGCTTCCGCAAATTTGGCATTGTGCTCTGCGTTGTCGGCGTTGCGACGGCGGCGGGCGTTTACGGCTGGAAAAACGGCGTGGCTTCAAAGCTGCGCGACTGGGCCGGCGCGAAAACCCTTTCCGTTACCGCTGCCGCCGGATTCCGCGTCGATGAAATTATCGTGACGGGCAGGAAGCGCATTGACAGCTCCGACCTGCTCACGCACCTGCACCTGAAACAAGGCATGCCCATTTTCGGCATCGACATTCTGGCCGAGCAGCAGTCATTGTCTGAAATTCCGTGGGTGAAAGACGTTTCCGTCACAAGGCGCCTGCCCGCCTCTATCGTTGTGGAGATTACCGAGCGTGCGCCTGCCGCGCTGTGGCAATACCAGAAAAAGATTTCGGTCATCGACCTTTCCGGCCGCGCGCTGACCTCGAAAAACCTTGAAGACTTCAAAAACCTGCCGCTGGTGGTTGGCGAAGACGCGCCGCTGCATATCGCGGGTTTTCTTGCGCTGCTGCAGGCGGAGCCGGAGATCGCGCGCGAGATCGCCTCGGCCGTGCGCGTGGGCGGGAGAAGATGGGATTTGCGCCTGAAAAACGGGTTGCTGGTCAAGCTGCCCGAACAGGATACCGAGCTTGCCTTGCGCAAGCTTGCCTCGCAGCAACAGAAAAACGCGCTGTTCGGTAAAGACATCGTTGCCATCGACCTGCGTATTCCCGACCAGATGGTCGTGGAACCGGCGGTGACGGCACAAGGAGCGGTAAAAAAGACGATATAAGATAAAAGACGACAAAAACAAAAAACGACAAAAAAACAAAAAGAAGCGGAGCACAGAATGAAGAAAGAAACCCTGAAGGCGGACTCTGTTCAAAAAACGGCGCTCAAGCCCGCGGTAAAGACAAAACAGGAAAACCTGTTCGCCCGCAACATCATCGCCGCCATTGATATCGGGTCGTCGAAAATCTGCTGCTTCATCGCCGAAATCAAGAGCCACGGCACGATTGAAGTGCTGGGCATCGGGCATCAGGCATCGAAAGGCGTGAAGGCAGGCGTGATTATCGACCTGAAGGCCGCCGAAACCGCCATCGCCCATGCTGTCGAGGCCGCCGAGATCATGGCAAAGTCGCATTTGCAGGGGCAGCCCATCCGCGCTGTATTTGTAAACGTGCCGGGCACACATTCGCTCTCGCACCGCCTGCCGGTCAATGTTCGCATTTCCGGCCATGAAGTTTCCGAGCGCGATGTGCGCAACGCCCTGAACCAGAGCCGCAACATCGCCGTTCCCGGCAAGGACGAGCTGATCCACGTTATCGCCGCAGGCTTTTCCATCGACAAGCAAAAGGGAATTTCCGAGCCGATCGGCATGACCGGCCAGAACCTCGACGTTATCCTTTGCCCCGTGACCGCGCTGCTGCCCTCGACGCGCAATATCTCGACGGTCATGCACCAAAACCATCTTGAAGTCGAAGCGTTTTGCGCCACGCCCTATGCCGCCGGCCTTGCGACGCTGGTGGAAGACGAAAAAAATCTTGGCTGTACCGTTATCGACATGGGCGGTGGTTCGACCAGCATCGGCGTTTTCGCCGACGGCAAACTTGTTTTCACCTCCGCTGTTCCGCTTGGCGGCCAGCATGTGACCAGCGATATCGCCATCGGCCTCACCACATCGCTTGCAGACGCAGAGCGCATCAAAACGCTGTTCGGTGCTGCACATACGTCATCCATTGATGATACGGCCACAATTGACGTGCCGCCCGTTGGCGAAGAAGAACATTCGCAACCCAATTACGTGCCGCGTTCATACCTTGCGGGCATTATCCAGCCGCGCATTGAAGAAACATTCGAGCATGTGCGCGCGAAACTGGTCGATAACGGCATTGATAAAATTGCGGGACGCCGCGTTGTGCTCACCGGCGGCGCGTCGCAAATGCCGGGCTTGAGTGAAATCGCAAAACTTATTCTTGATAAACAAGTGCGCCTCGGCCGGCCGCAAAAAATAAAAGGTCTCGCTGAATCAACAGGTGGTCCCGCGTTTTCTGCCTGCGCGGGGCTGTTGCATTACGCTGCCGAACATGCGGATGAAATTCCGCACGCGCAGCAGAATTACGGCTTCAGTCTTTCCGTGCCCTTTTCCGGCAACTTGCTGCAAAAGGTCACCCTTTGGTTGAAGGAGAACTGGTAACTGACTCTATCGACACGCAAGTTTGGCATTCTGCGGCGATGTTTTCTGTTTTCCCCATCTCTATTCGGGGAAATCGCCGGTCAAAATAAATGCAAGATCAATGCATGATGACTCTGGAAAGCTAGATTCAACTTAATATAGAATCACTTAATCGAAGCGGAGGACTATAAAAATGGCAATCAACATCAGAATGCAAACACAGACGAACAGACTCAAGCCGAAGATCACAGTGATCGGCGTGGGCGGAGCCGGCGGCAACGCCGTCAACAACATGATCAACTCGGGCCTCGAAGGCTGCGAGTTTCTTGTCTGCAATACAGACGCACAAGCCCTTGAAGGCAACGCGGCCCTGCACAAAATCCAACTCGGCGTGAATGTCACGCGCGGTTTGGGCGCCGGCGCGAATCCTGAAATCGGTTGTGCTGCTGCTGAAGAATCCATCGACGAAATCCTCGCCTATCTCGAAGGCTCGAACATGGTGTTCGTGACTTGCGGCATGGGCGGCGGCACCGGCACCGGCGCTGCTCCCGTGATCGCGCAGGCTGCGCGTGAAGCGGGCATCCTGACCATCGGCGTCGTCACCAAGCCCTTCCACTTCGAAGGCACGCACCGGATGAAGCTGGCGGAAAACGGCATCACCGAGCTGCAAAAGCACGTCGATACGCTGATTATCATCCCGAACCAGAACTTGTTCCGCATCGCGAACGAGAAAACAACTTTCGCCGACGCGTTCAAGATGGCGGATGAAGTTTTGCAATCGGGCGTCAGAGGCGTGACCGACCTGATGGTCATGCCCGGCCATATCAACCTTGACTTTGCGGACGTCCGCACCGTCATGGCGGAGATGGGCAAAGCCATGATGGGCACGGGCACGAGCGAAGGCGAACGCCGCGCGGTTGAAGCCGCTGAAAAAGCGATCTCCAACCCGCTGCTCGACGATGTGTCGATGAAGGGCGCGAAAGGCGTTCTCATCAACGTCATCGGCGGCCTCGACATCACGCTGTTCGAGATTGACGAAGCCGTCAATCGCGTGCGTGACGAAGTCGACCCCGATGCGAACATCATCTTCGGCTCGACTTTCGACCAGACGCTGCAAGGCAAAATCCGGGTCTCGGTTGTCGCAACAGGCATCGAAGCCATTGCTTCCGCCACGGCCCGCCCGCTCAACCTCGCAACCGCAGGTGTCGAACCTGCGCGCCGCCAGGTTGTGCAGCAGCAACCGGCACCCGCACGCCAGCCTGCCTACACACCCCCTGCCACCACCGGATACACTTCCTACGGCCAGCAACCCGCGCGCGCGGC
>JAYUPV010000167.1:0-3159 GCA_043759865.1 Alphaproteobacteria bacterium
CCCGATAGCATCGCCATGCACGCCGCAGCCGAAGCAGTGGTAAAAACCTTTTTGGTCGTTGACGGTAAAAGACGGTGTCTTTTCTTTATGGAAAGGACAACAGCCTTTGAACTCCCTCCCCGCGCGCGTCAGCTTGGTCCGCTTGCCGATGATATCGGACAGCGGTACTCGGGCACGCAATTCGTCTACAAAGGCTTTTGGCAGGGACATGACGCAGTTTTAGATAGGTTTTCCCGAGGTCGCAACAAGATTTATGTTTTTAAATCCCGCAAAATAATGTTATGGATTACCCGTTTTCCACAATCCATTTCGGAGTAGCCGCGCCATGGCCGATAACGACCTGTCAGACAAATTCAGCAAATTCAGCAATCCCGCCGCCCAGAAATTCCACAGGATCTGGGAAAAAGAAGCGGATATGGCCGACGATTTGGAAATGAGCGTGAACTGGTACAAGAAATGGTCGGACAACCGCGATGCCTATGCCGCCAAGAACGACACCGCCCGCGCCGACAGCTGCCAGGGCCTCGTTGATTTCTGGGATGCCCGTCTGGTCAAAATCGCAGGATATCTCGCGGAGCACAAAGAATATGTCGCCTCCGGAAAAGATCCACTGATCGCCGAATTCAACCAGAAAAAACTCACCCTGCTCGGCCCCATCTACGACGCGCTCTCGACGCTCGACGACACACAGATCAAAAGCGGCAAAGCCATTTTCACCGCCATGCTGCCCATGATGGAAGAAGAACCCACCCCCGCCCCGAAAGCAAACCCCCTCGACAAAGGCAACCCGTTCAAGAAGAACGACGGACCGAAGGTTTAAAATCCCATGTCTTTCAAAACCGCAATGAAATGGCTGACCACTCCGGCGAAACAGTCGTGGACGCTTGGCGAACTCGTCTTGCTGGGTGCGACACGCGGAACGGATAATGCGTCCTATCGTGATTCATACTCGCGGGCGTTCCGGATTACCGAACGTGCTGTGACCGTCGGCGGCGCGGTTGCGCTTGGCATTCTCGGCTTTATGTCGGGCGGTGCGCTGCCGGTTATCGCTTCACTTGTGGTGGCAAAGGCGGCGGGAATGGCTTCGGGCTTTCTTGTCGGCAAGGCCGCTGATGTTGTGGGCGAAAAAGTGAACCCTTCCGCTATCGACGCTTATGACCTTCGTGGCTACACCAAGCTCGGCCGCGCCGTGCAGAAAAAAGACGCCGCTGCCGTGAAACACCTGCTGGATGCGGGGGCGGATGTCGAACGCTCCGTACCGTCAGGCTATGGCTCCGAAACCGTCGCGGAAAGCGCGGTTCATAGCTCGCCCGAAATCAAGAAACTCTTTGCCGATGCAGCTAGCGCAAAAGCGGCGAAGGCTGAAGCTATCGCAGCTCCCGCTGCGCCTGCATCAGTTACGCCTACGGTTTCGGCCCCCGGCGCCACGGTTCCTGCTGTTCAGGCGGCAGCTCCGACCACGACTTGATGCGCTCGATTTTGGCGATGTCGTTCTTGAACTCGGCCTCGATCTTTTTCATGAAATCGGCGGAAGCATAAACGCTGAGCGCTTCCTTGCCGTTACCGTCGCTTGTCACCTGCACATCGGGGCGGATGCCGGTTTGCGCCTCGACCCAATGGGTCAGCTTTTCCTTGAAGTGGCCGGTCGCCAGCATCTGGGTCATGATATCGGCACCCGCCGCATGGGCGAGCTCGATATGATAGTTGCCCATTTTTGCGCCAGCATCTTTGCCGGATTTCACATCTCCGGCTTTGCCGGATGCGCTACGGTTGAAGTTCTTTTTGGTCATGCCCGTTCCCTTACGGAGTAGGTGCGGAAGGGGCAGCAGGCGCGGGTGCGGCAGGCTTGGGCGCTTCCGCCGTTGCCACTTTCGCTGCGTTGCGCTTGAAGACGGAGAGCAAACGGGTGCTCCACTTCTGCTTCGCGGCGGGCGCTTCCGGCGCTGCGGCTGCTTCGGGGGCTGCTGAGACATCCTTCACGGCTTGCAGCGAGGATGCCGCCGCACGGGACTGGCCTTCGCGCCAGTTGCTGATGCCGAGCGTCACAATGCCCGCGCCAAGCGCTGCCTGCATGATGGGGCCGGTAACGGCGAGGGTCGCGGGAGCGACGATCGCCACGGCAACAGCCGCAAGGAAAACGCCGACAGCAGCGAGGCTCACGTTATGCGCGCGTGACGCTGCTTTGCCGTGCTTCTGCGCACGCGCAGCCGTCTCGGGCAGCGTGTCGCTGGAAGAACTTTCCGTTTTTGCCTGCTCGAGGCCACGGGCACGGCCCGCATCACGCAGCAGGTCGAAGCCATTAATAGCGCCGATGATGATGGCAACGGTCGAAACCAGCCCCGAAGTCGCCACACCGACCGCAATGCCAAGGCCGACAAAGCCTGCATGCAAAATCATCGATGTTTTGTTGTCCGCCTGTTTTGCGGCAAGGTTTTCGGCGAGCTTCTTCTTGAATTCCATTTCAAATCACCCGTGTTTACATTTTGAACGATGGCCGGAGAATACAGGAAAGAGATTATGGTGTCAACCTCTGCCGACCCCTGCTTCCGCCCCAAAAAAGCGCCGCACAGAAAACGTCTTTCCTGCGCGGCACAAAGTTTTATCGCGTCCCGCCGGACGCAGTTCTCCCGCCTTGCGGGGGAGGTATTAAAGGCAGCAGCTCCGCAGCGGCGGCCTTTTTAGTCCTATTCACAATGTTCAATAACCCGGAGCTGCTTCACCCCCGCCCCAAGTCGGGCGCATGATTTATCATATCCCGATATTCCGTTTTCCGCAACTATTATCAAATTTATTTCGCAATGAACAGGCAGGACAGACACTTAAAACAGCTTTTCAGACGCTAAATTAAAATCTTTTTGCCGACTCCCGCTGCTGGTGTAAGAAAGACCAAGCCGCTTAACCAAGGAAACGCCCCATGATGTTTTTTCTCGCAGGTATCGCCCTTCTCGTTCTCGCGCTTGTCGCCGTCGCCGCGTCGAAGCCCGATGAAATGAGCGTCACCCGCAAGGGGCTTATCCCCGCCGCGCCCGATGCGGTCTTCGCGCACATCAACGACCTGCACAAATGGGAAGCATGGTCGCCCTGGGCGAAGCTCGACCCGAATTCGAAAAGCGAATTCAGCGGCCCCGCTGAAGGTACCGGCGCGTCGATGAAATGGGA
>JAYUPV010000168.1:0-6084 GCA_043759865.1 Alphaproteobacteria bacterium
GAACAGGGCGAGGGACAGGAGCAATGTGCAAAGAAGGTGTTTCATAAGGCAATAATATCACGCCGGATGATTCAGGCAACCGCCGTTTTTTGCCGCCGCCGGTGCCACAAAAATGCCATCATAGAGCTGTTGGACAACACCATGACAACGGGGTAAAGCCATGTTGAGGGGGTGTAGTTTTCAATCGCGAACAGCGACATCAGCGCACCAATGGCAAACCACGCATAGCCCGCCGCCGGTTCTTCGTGCGGGCGTATCCATGCCTTGCGCACGGTCGGCAGATAGCCAATTGTATCAATCAGGCAGACGAGAATGACCGACCACAGCGGCGTTTTGGTCAGTATCCACAGCGGAACGGCGGAAAGGGAAACGGCGAGCGTTATCCAGTCCCCGCGCGTATAGCTGCGGTCGCCGCGCCTGTATCCGATAGCAACCAGCAAAAAGCAGGTGGCACAAGCAAAGCCCCGCGCCCATGACCCCGGCCCCGCGCCCTCGGTCACCTGTGCTGCGAAACCGACCGCCGAGATGCAGCCCCAGATGAGCCACGAAAACGCATGCGGCTTCGCGCCGTGTTTATACACGCTCTTGAAATAAAAAAAGCGCGAGACGAAAACCGTTCCCGTCGACAGCACGCCGAAAATTTCTGCGGGGCTGAGCATCACCAATGCGCCGCCGCCTCCGCGCCTGCCGCCCTCACATGCAGCTGGCGGCGGCGGATGAAGATGAAACCGGCCATTAAAATATTCGAGCAGGTCAGCACCAGCGGGTAAAGCCATGTCGAGGGCGTGTAGTTTTCAATCGCCAGCAGCGACAGGAAAGCGCCGAGGCACGAAAAGATATAGCTGAAGGGCGTTTCTTCCTTCGGTTTTCTCCACACCTTGCGTGCGGTGGGAATATAGCCCGAAGTGTCGATCAGACAGACGAGGATGACCGACCACACCGGAGTCTTGGTGATAACCCACAACGGAATGGCGAGGAAGGCGATGCAGAGCGTGATCCAGTCGGCGCGGCGGATGTCGCGCTCGCCCCTGAACCAGCACAATGCGACAATAAGAAAACACGTAACGCAGCCAACCCCGCGCACCCATGCGGCGGGGCCTGCATGCTCCGCAATCTGCGCCGCAAGGCCGATGCTGGAAATAACGCCCCAGATCAGCCATGAAAACGCATGCGGCTTGGTGCGGCCTTTCATGATGCTGGTGAAATAAGTGCCGCGCGAGAACAGCATGAGCGCGATGGCGGCAATTGCATAGAGGTCTTTGGCTGTCATGGGCGGCAGATTACATGCCTGTAAAATGGCTGTAAAGGCCGTTTATTTGCCGGTTTTGGCGGGCTTTGAAGGCTTCCATTCCTTCACGCGCTTTTTGACGGCCTGGATGTCTTTTGAATCCATGTAAAGCTCGGTGCGGTCGCGCAAATGGGCGACCCAGCCCTTGTTGAATTCATTGGCACCCGATGTTGCGACCGAGAGCCAGAAATAAGCCTCGGGGTCTTCCTGCGGAACGCCCGTGCCGTTGACGTAGAGCCGCCCGAGCGCGGCTTGCGCTTCGACGTCGCCCTGTTCTGCGGCTTTGCGGTACCATTTCGCGGCTTCGGTGAAATCCTGCGGCACTTCCACGCCAGCGGCATAAAGATTTCCGAGGTTGAACTGCGCGATGGCCATGCCCTTTTCCGCGCGTTCCATGAGCGCCTTGCGGTCGTGTTCCTTCAGCACAGCCTCGCGCGCCGTAGCTTCTTTTTCCATCTCGGGCAAAATGAAGGTATAAAAAACGGGAAAAACCAGCAGGCCCGTGAAAATAAAAATGGTCACGAGCTTGCGCAGCTGCGGCTCGAATTTCAGCACGCGCAGCTGCACAATGGTCGCAAGCCAGCAGGCGATAAGCCACACCACAATCATGCACCAAAGCACGCCAAGGTTGGCTTCGGGCATGACCATGGGCAGGGCGATGATCATGGCGACCAGCGCGACAACCGCGCCCGTCCAGAAAAACCGGCGGGGGTAGGGCGGTGCTTTCGGTTTCAGCTTGTGAAAGATGATAGCCGCCGCAATCGTCAGCGGTACCGATAGCAGGAACATCGACAGCACGGCGATAAGGTCGATTGAATCCCTCATTGCTCCAGCACCGCAGATGATTGTTCCGGTGTTTTCGGTTGCCATTCGATAAGGCGTTGTTTGACGACCTGCTGCTGCTCGACTGAAAGTTTCGCCTTGGCTTTTTCGCGCTGGCTTTCATAGGGGTCGAGAACCGACAGCCGCCACACGCCCACATCGTTCATGCCGGGGCGCGTTTCCAGCCTGTCCTGATATTTCATCGGCACGCTGTACCAGAAATAGGCTTCGGCATCGTCCTTCGCTACGCCCTTGCCGCCCGTAGCGTAAAGATGGGCGAGGTGATAGGCGGCGAGCGTATGCCCCTGCTGCGCCGCAAGCATAATCCACTTCAACGATTTTGCGGCATCGGCTTTGTACCCGTCAAAGGGGCGCGCGAACAAAAGGCCGAGTTGGTATTGCGCCTGCGGGTGGCCCTTCGCCACGGCGCGGCCATACCATTTCAGCGCTTCCTTGTCGCTGCGCGCAAGTCCTTCGCCCGCGTCATACAGCCGCCCGATATAATATTCGGCATCGGTCACGCCCTGTTCCGCCGCCATGCGGTACCATTTTGCAGCCTCCGCATTCGCCTGACGGCGGCACGACATGCTGGGGCGCAACAGGTTGCCAAGCGCAAGCTGCGCCTCGCCGTCGCCGCCCTCCGCTTTTTCTTTCAGCGATAAAAGTTTCGGTGCGGAAATCTCCCACCACTTCGCCATCTGGCCGTGGTCCTGCTTCACGCCGATGCCTTCGGCATACATGGCGCCAAGGCGGCATTTTGACTCGATGACGGAAAGGCCGTCGCCTGCCTTGTTCGCCGGCGCACTGCCCGATTTTTCGTACCACTTCGCGGCTTCGGCGAAATCCTGCGCCACGCCCGCGCCGGTATCGTAGGCAAGCGCGATTTTGTATTGCGCCATCACCGCGCCCTGTTCCGCCGCTTTCAAAAGCCATTTCGCGGCGGTGGTTTCGTCCTGCTTGTCGCCGGGTTTCAAATAGAGCATGCCAAGTTCAAGCTGCGATTCCCTATCGCCGCGCTCCGCCGCAGCCGCCAGCCAGCCAAGGGAAGCGAAGGGGTTGAGCGGGTCGACCAGCACGCCCTCGATGCTGATTTTTTTGTCTTCCGCGCCCGCCTCGAACCCCGACACCGTAAACCCGTTGCCCCACTTCATGGGCATGGTCAGCGTGTCGCCCATGGCGACCATGATGTTTTTGCATTGCGTCTTGTTCGCCTCGCGTATCACGGCAAGCGGCGACGCGCAGTCTTCGCCATCCGCCACCAGAAACGCGCCGTGATATCCGCTTTCGTCGCTGTGCAGCGCAAGGCCGAGCTGCGGCACGGCTGCCTTCTCGACATCCGGCGCGGCTGACACCGAAACGCCGGTAATGACGATAGCTTTTTCGCAAGTGTTCTTCACCGCCACCGCCGGCCCTTCGCCGCCGGTATATTTCGAAAGCGTCTTGTTCAGCCAGAACGCCGGCACCACCGTCACACATTCAGGGCTCGTCCGCGCATCAAGAATACGCGCAGGGGGCGGGTGAATGGCGTGGGCGTTTGTCGCGGCGAAAACTGCCGACAGCAAAAGCAACACGATAACGATGTCCGCCCGTTTTTTCACGCACGGCACTCCCATCAGCTCGGGTAATCGGGCGGAGTGTCGTCCTCGTTGTACTGCGTGCAGAGGATGGAGTAGGCGGCTTTGATGTCGGGCATGGCGCGTTCGACGGCGGCTTCGCCTTCGGCGATGAGTTCTTCGGCGCGGTCGAATTCCATGAGGCCGATATGGCCGATGCGGGGGACGATGAGAACGTCGGGCGGGTCGCCGGCGAGGCGGGAGCGGGCGAGGCGGTCCTGCACGATGTTGAGCGCCGAAACCATGACGCCGAAAATGCTGGGGCTGCCCTGTTCGCGGCGGAAGACCCGCTGGATGAGGCCTTGTTTTTTGGCTTCCTCAACCTGCTGCGGCCCTTCGAAATTCAAAAGGTCGAAACCCGCGACGGTGGGGATGGTGTCGCCGGGGCGGCGCGCTTTGCCGATGATGTCGCCCGAGACGTTGACGGCGATGGTCATGCGCGCGCCGTTTGCCGTACAGGCCGAAACCGGCACCGGGTTGACGAGCGCGCCGTCGATCAGCCAGCGGTTGTTCATGTAGACCGGCGGAAAAATGCCGGGGAGGGAGAAGGATGCGCGCATCACGTCGACGAGGCGGCCTTTGCGCAGCCACACTTCGTGGCCGGTCACAAGGTCGGCGGTGATGGCGACGAAGGGATGCGGCAGGTCTTCCACCCGCACATCGCCGAAATGGTCGAACATCAGTTTCATCAAACGCTCGCCGCCGATGAGGCCGGAGCTTTTCACGCGGAAGTCGAGATAGGAAAGCACCTTGAATTTCGTGAGCGTGTACGCCCATTCTTCCACCGCATCAAGCTTGTCGGCGAGATACGCGCCGCCGATGAGCGAGCCCATGGACGTGCCGGAAATAACTGTCGGCTCGATGCCGTGGCGCTTCAGCGCGCGCACAACGCCCAAATGTGCAAAACCACGCGCAAGACCCGAGCCGAGCGCAAGGCCGATGCGCGGCGGCGCTGTCAGGTGGACGCCTGTTGTCTGCGGACCTGTGGACGGCTGCTTGGCTACGGAGCCGGGGGGCGGCGGTTCTGCCCCTTTTTTATCCCTACCGAACATTGATAACCTCGTTTTTACCTTATTATGTTTATTATTTACAGAGGCGGGAATTGTGACTAAACTCCCCATTTACTGTATTATAGCACGACTTTCTAAAGTCTTAACAAAAACAGAGCGCATCTTGAACACGCCTTCCACCACCCCTCCCGCCAAGCCCGCGAAACCGGAAATGACCGCTTCGATGCCGCTGATGAAGCGCATGGCAAAAACCTATATACGGCCTTATCTTCCGAAGGTTTTTCTGGCCATGCTGCTTATGTTCGTGACGGCCGCCATGACGGGCGCGATGGCAAAACTTATGGAACCCATCATCGACAAGGTTTTTTCCGAGAAAAACAGCGCCATGCTGCTGCCCGTCGCAGCCACGGTGTTGACGGTTTTTGTTTTGCGCGGTGCAGCAATGTACGGCCAGACGGTGTTGATGAACACGCTCAGCCAGCGCGTGGTAAGCGACATGCAGCGTGATTTGTTCTCGCACCTCATCCGCTCCGACCTTGCCTTTTTCCACAACCAGCATTCGGGCCAGCTGATGTCGCGCTTCATCGCCGACACCGCGCTGATACGCACAGCGGTGACGGAGTGCCTGACGGGTCTTGGCAAAAATACCTTCACCGTTATTTTCCTGACAGGCGTGATGTTCTGGCAGGACTGGAAACTGGCACTGATCGCGCTCGTGGTTTTTCCCGCCGCCGCCTATACCGTGGTTGTTCTCGGCAAGAAAATCCGCAAGGTGGCGTCGAGCACGCAGACCACCATCGGCGACATGACGGGCATGCTGGGGCAGGCCTTTCAGGGCGCGAAGCATGTGAAGGCCTATGGCAGCGAGGATTTTGAATCGTCGCGCGTCCACGGCGTGATCGAGAAAATCAACAAGCTGCTGAACCGCGCCATCCGCGTTTCCGCCATTCTTGCGCCCATCGGCGAAATTCTGACGGGCCTTGCGATTGTCACTATCATCGTCTACGGCGGCAATCAGGTCATGCAAGGGCACTCGACGGCAGGCAAGCTGTTTTCGTTCATCGCCGCCTTTACCATGGCGTTCGAGCCGATGAAGCGCCTTGCGCGGCTCAACAACATCATGCAATCGGGCCTCGCCGCGCTCGACCGCCTGTTCGCGGTCATGGATCAGAAACCCCAGATTGTAGACAAGCCGGATGCGCGGGACCTCAACATCGAGCGGCCGACCATTCAGTTTGACGGCGTGTCGTTCGCCTATGCCGGTGCCGACGGCCATGCGCTGCAAAACGTGACTTTCACCGCGCCTGCCGGCAAGACCGTGGCGCTTGTGGGCGAGTCAGGTGCGGGCAAG
>JAYUPV010000169.1:0-5769 GCA_043759865.1 Alphaproteobacteria bacterium
TCCGGAGAAGGAAGGCGAAGGCACGCGCATCGCGGCGTTCACGCTCAACATTCAGGGCATCCTCGGTGGTGTCCTCAACATGATCGAGCGTAAATACGAACACTTCCGCGACATGCAGCAAGAAGAGGATACGCCTGCAACAGGCATCGTCCGCAAGCGCCAGCAGCAATATCAGGCCTGATTTAACCCGAACCATAAGAGTCTCGCATGCCCCCCTTTCAGCTGCCCGGCGAGAACACGAAAACAATCGCCATCGTCGGGGGCGGCTTTGCCGGCACGGCGACGCAGCTGCACTGGCTGCTGAAAATCGCCGGCGACCCGTCGATCACGGAAGCAAACCCGATACGCATGACGCTCATCGAGCGTTATCCGCAGCAAAAGCACGGCGGCATCGCCTATGGCAAGACACCCGCCTACGACCACAACCTCAACCTGACCTCGAAGCGCGTCACGCCCTTCATGCGCGGCAAGCCGCCCGAGGGGTTTCCCACTTTCGACGAATATATCGAGCAGCGCGCGCAGGAAACCCCTACCTTCGCCAAAAATTTCGCCAACCCAGAGCGCAAGGTCTACGGCGACTACCTCTCGCATCTCATCGACCTTGCGATGGTCAAGGTCGGCGGCAAAGTCAAGATGGACACGGCCTTTGCCGAGCTGGTGGATTTCGAGGATAGGCCGAACGGCGTCACGCTACACCTGAACGACGGCTCCACCATGGAGGCCTGCCATCTTATTCTCGCGACCGGCCTGAAAGACACCGTGCGCCCGTCCTTCACCTTCAACATTGCGGCCAGCCCCAATTACCTTGAATACCCCTATTCCGCCGCCGCGAACGAATTTTTCGACAAGCTGATGAAAAGCCCGCGCAACACCGAGCAGGATTCGGCGCTTGTCATCGGCACCGGCCTTTCCGGTATGGATAGCGCCATCCGCCTGCTCGACGGCGGGTACAAGGGCAAGATAACGATGGTCTCGCGCCACGGTTTCATGCACCCCGTCTACCGCGACGAAGGCATCCCCCTGAAAGGCCGCCTCAAAGGCGAACCGCGCCCTCTATCCGAGCTGGCATTTGCGCAGGAAGAGCCGAGATTTATGCAGAAGCTCCATTGCTGCAACAGCTTTGACAGCCTGTTCAACCGCATGACGGTAGAGCTGAACCAGCTGATGAAGCAAGGCTATACGTCAGAGGAAGTAACGGGTTACTGGGAAAAATACGTTCCCCAGATCTACGCGAAATTCCCCGAGGGCGTGGCCGATTACCTTTCCAGCAACGAAACCGGCATCAACATCCTGCGCGTCGGCACAACGCCCGAGCTTGCCGACAAAATCCGCGACGCGCATGCGCGCGGGCAGCTTGATTTCATAGCTGCGAACGTGATGGAAACGGCGGTCAAAGGCGGTAATTTCGAGGTCACGCTGCGCCCCAACGACAGCCACGGCAAACAAATCGCGCCGCAGGAAAAACGCCACTACACCACCGTCGTCAACGGCATCGGCAACAACACCAATTACGACCTGCCCGCCGAGCAGATAACCGACACGCTGTGGCACAACCTGCGCCTAAAAGACGGTTACAAATCGCACCTGCTGCATGACGGCGTGGATGTGACCAATAATTTCACCATGCGGCGCGGCAACGGCACGCCCTACCACAACGTGTCCATCGTCGGCACGCCGGTGTCGGGGCATATCAGCCTTGTGCCTTACCCCTACCCAGAAAAAGAAGGCGAAGGCGGCAGGCTTGGCGCGTTCTCCATCAACATTCAGGGCACTCTCGGCAGCGTGATGGCAATGATCGAAAGCAAGTTCGGGGATGTCAACCAGCACCAGCGCGATGTATCGAATGCGCCGGTCACGGGTTACAAACCGCCGCTGCGCGTGCCACAGCGGGCCATCTGAAAAAAATCAGTTTGAGTTATTTGTGGATGTCGCGGGCATATTGTTCGAGCGCGCTGCGTTCCTGATATTCCTTCACGCGGTTTCCGCCGTCGCCCTTGGCGATGTTGAGGGCGGTCTTTGCGTGCGCGATAGCCGTTTCGGGGCTTTCGCGCTGCAGCGCCTCGGCGATACCGAAAGAGGCGGTGATGCGCTGCTTTTCGCCGTTGGGCATGAAGATGGGCGTGTTCTCGATCTCGCCGCGCAGGCGGTCCATGACCGAGCAGGCGTCCATGAACTCGACGTGCTTCAGCACGATAAGGTATTCGCCCTTGCCGAGGTAATAAGCGTCATCGAAGGAACGCACCGTGCGTGCGATGACCTGGGCCATGTTGGCGTAAATTGCGTCCATGCTGCGGCGGTCGTATTTCTGTTGCAGCTCGTCGACCTTGTCGATTTCGGTGTTGGCGATGGAGAACGAAGTTCCCTTGCGGTCGAAACGGTCCTGCTCGCGCTTGATATCGGTACGCATGCCCGCGACAGTACGCAGGCCGGTGATTGAATCGACTGCCGCGACAGCGTCGGAAACGTCCTGCTGCAAACGGCGGATCTGCGTGACAAAGCCTTCGAACTGGTTTTCAAAGCTGTCGTACATTTCAATCTTGGGCGGCGTGGCGTTCAGGCATGAATCGAGGAATTTCTGGGCGACATTGCACAGTTCTTCATGCACCAGCGTCAGCTTATCGGCGATGGCGCGGTCGATGGAATTGCGATCAGCTTCCTTTTTACACCACATGACCAGAGCGGAAGGCGCGTGGAAATCAGCGGACTTGCTCATCGAAGCTGGAAAGAAGCACTGGCGCATGATATCGACCCGCCAGTCGAGGAGTGCCTCGATCTCGGCAACAATCATGTCGGTCGACAATGTCTGTGCGTATGAAACAGCCACGCTTCACCATTGGAAAATTACGCGATTATCAAAAACGCGCAGTTCTCAAATTATATCATAGGGATGGTTTAGACAATCCACTCTTTTTTGATCTGCTCCAGCGTGCCTTCCCGTATACCTTGGCGCACATCACGCAGCAGGCGCGTCATGGTCGCCACATTATGTAGAGATAACAATTGCATACCCAGCAATTCTCCCACCCTGAACAGGTGGTGGATATAGGAACGGCTATGGTTTTTGCAGGCCTGGCAAGTGCAGGTGGAATCAATTGGCGAAGGGTCGTTCACGAATTTGGCATTGCGGATATTCATGCGCTCTTTCTGTGCGCCTTTCACCAGCGCCCAGCCGTGGCGGGCGATGCGCGTGGGTGAAACGCAGTCAAACGTGTCGATGCCCGCCTTCACATTCGTGAAAATGTCGATGAACGTGCCAATGCCGAGCAGGTGGACAGGCCGCGACGGGTGAATCATGGGCGCACACATGGCGACCACTTCGTACATCTGTTCCTTGTGCGAACCGAGCGAACCGCCGATGGCTGTCGCGAAGAAATCGCTGTTCGCCGTCCACTCACAAGATTCTTTCCGGAGGTCAGGATAGACGCCGCCTTGGACAATGCCGTACATGCGCTGTTTGCCGTCGTCCTTGCGCTTCCATTCCGCCAAAGACCTGTCGCCCCAGCGCATGCTCATTTCCATCGAGCGCGCGGTGTAGTCTTTGTCCACATGGTAGGGCGTGCATTCGTCGAGCTGCACAATCAGGTCTGCACCCAGTTTCCGCTGGATATCGATGGAGCTTTCAGGCGTGAGGAAGAATTTTTTGCCGTCGAGATAGGAGCGGAAATGCGCCCCCTCTTCCGTTATTTTCACCACGCTTTTTTCGCGGATGCGGCCCGCCTTGCCTTTGATTTCATCGGCGACCGAGCCGTGGCCGAGGGAAAATATCTGGAACCCGCCGGAATCCGTGAACATCGGCCCGTCCCAGTTCATGAAATTGTGCAAGCCCCCCATTTCGGCCACAAGTTCGGGACCCGGCGACAGCATCAGGTGGTAGGTGTTCGACAGGATGATGTCGACATTCTCCTCTCGCAGCTGGCGCGGGGAAAGCCCCTTCACCGACGCCTTCGTGCCGCAGAAAATAAAGTTCGGCGTCTCGATCGTGCCATGCGGCGTCGTCAGCCTGCCCGTGCGGGCGTAGGAATTCGGGTCCTTGTGGGTGATTTCAAAAGCGAAAGTCATGGCGTGCCCATCTGTATCAAATAAAAAAGGCGGGACAAAAGCCCCGCCTTTTTAAATCGTGTCGCTCAAAACCTTAAGCCGCTTTCGTGGCGGGTTTTGCGGTTTTCTTGGTGACCGTGCGGCGCTTCTTCGGCGCGGGCTTCGGCTCGCCGCCGAGTTTCGCGACCAGCAGCTTGCGATAGCGGCGCAGCTCGGGGTTCAGTTTCGAGGGCGCGGTGTCCAGAAGGAAACCGTCGATGCCGCCTTTGTGCTCGACCGTGCGGATGCCGTGGGTCGTTGCCGAAACCTTGATGTTCTTTTTCAGGCCAGAGCTGAAAAACGAAGCGCCCTGCAGATTGGGCAGGAAGCGGCGCTTGGTCTTGTTGTTCGCGTGGGAAACGTTATTGCCAACGAGGGGGCCTTTTCCCGTGATTTCGCAACGTCTTGTCATTGTCGTTATCCTTGTTTGCCACGGCCAAAAGCGGCCACGGTGAATTCTTTACAGACGCAGCACCATATGTGAACAAGCCGGATTTTTCAACAGTTTTTATACCTTATAAGGCCCCGCTAAAGTAACTTTGACATAAAAATAATACATTTCAAGCACTTAACCTGACCTTAAAGTCTGGCTGATAAAATATAGAACAGTCCCTTTTCCAGTCAGGAGTCGCCCATGCCCCCCTTTTCCAGCAAAAACAGCCTCGCCGCCCTCAGCCTTGTCAGCCTGCTGGCGCTGGGCTTTGCACCGGATGCGCAGGCATTCGGCAACCGTGGTGGTGGCGGTGGAGCAACCCGCTCCGTCGGCGGCGGTGGCGGTGGCAACTTCAGCGGCGGCGGCCACTTGGGCGGCGGCACACGCGACAGGCAGGAAAATTCCGGCGGCGACTGGCGCGACCGTCAAAATTCCAATGGCGATAACGACGGTGGCTGGCGTGACCGCCAAAATGCCGATGGCGATGGCGATAACGATGGCGGCAGCTTGCGCGACAGGCGCGAAGCAGACGGCACGGCCGATGATGCCGGAGCAAATGAAAGAGCCGAGCAAAGCTGGCGCGAGAACCGCGAGCGCAGGAATACCGATGGTGCTACGACACAAAACGGCGAAGATGGCGCAGCCCGGTCAGAAAATCGCCCCGCCCGCCGCGAACGCGCGAACGCAACCGAGCAAGGCGCAGATACAACTGGCAGCCGTTCACAACGGCCGCAAGGCAATGCCGCAGCAGAGCCTGCGAATACACAAGCTCCGTCAGCAGTCGCCAATACATACGCAGGCGCCTCAAACTCTGCCGCAGCAACGACGACAGCGCCCGCCGCGAGCGCCTGGGTCGGCAAATGGAACAAGGAACACACGCAGAGCCTGGACCAAAAGACCGGCAATTTCACAGGCGCCACCACGGTGACCGGCGCGAACGGCAAGACCGGCACTTCCGAAACGAACGGCAATTACAACAAGCGCACCGGCGATATCACGAGCACAACGACGATGACCGGCCCCAACGGACAAACAGCGACGGCGGAAACCACGGGTAACCTGAACCCCGTCAAGGGAACCTATACCGGCTCCACCACAGCAACCGGACCGAACGGCGGCACGGCGACTTCGCATACCGATGTCACCTACGACAAACAAACCGGCGATTACACCCGCACAACCGAAGTGGAGGGTTCCAACGGCCATGGCGGCACGCGGACGGGCAGCGGCACCATCGATCCGGAAAGCAATACGCTGAC
>JAYUPV010000170.1:0-7946 GCA_043759865.1 Alphaproteobacteria bacterium
CACGGGCCGGCAAGAACCGTCTCGTCGAGCTCGGCGTGGGTTAAAAACCCCTTGATGTCATCGGAGGCAAAACCGAGTGACATCGGGCATCGCATCCCGGGCAGCACCGCGACGTCATAGACTTCGCCTATCGCGCCGTCGATATTGAACCACTCGGAGCTTGCGCCCGTTTCGATGTTTATCACTTGTATACCGCAGAGAGGCGCCAGCTTTGCTTCCGTGAGCTTTTGATCCAGCGACAGGCCTTCAAAATGCTTATTCCTGGGTTTTGACATCCCCACAAAGGCATACTTGCCGTAGAAAGACAGCCCCCGGAGAAAACCTGGGCAAAAGGCAAGCGCTTCGAATTTGCGGTTCTGCAGATTGACGGTGCCCAGTTCGCCCGTTCCCGAATTCAGCACCCACAGCTTGCCTGCATAAAGCCTTGGCGAATGCGGCATTGACAGTCCGTCGCAAACAACCTCATTTGTCCTGACATCAATGACAACCCCTCCGCCCGCGCGATGTGCTCGCCAGCCGTCGAGGACATCCGTCTGGGCTGCAGCCGTCACATAGCAGGGCCGCCCCTTGTCCATGGCAAGGCCGTTCAGGTGGCACCTGTCTTCGCTGGTCATCTTCGTGATGAAAGGCGGTTTCCAGACCGGGATAAAGCTGTCCTTGGGGCTTGTCGTCGCAAGGCAGTTAAAAAGCGTGTTCACAAAAATAATCTGGCCGTTCGCCAACTGGCCGATATCGTGCACATCGAGCATCCCGGTCGTATAGGTGGTGCGGGGGATGTAGCAGGCGTCGTGCATGTTATTAATTACTTTTCCCTTGGCTAGGAAGTTTTCAAAGCGTTGTATCTGGTAATGTGTCGCGAGCAAAAGCGTGTTGCCTTCGACATGCAGACCCATCGACTTTTGAAACAAGCGCGCATGAATCATCAAGCCGCCTTTAGGGTTGCGTCCGAGCAGATAGAACTTGCCGGACTGGTATGAAGTCAGCGCGAGCGATATATTAAGTTTCGCCAGCAAGGCAATGAAACCATCCGACATCAAAAAATTATTTTTAGGCTTGGCAGCATCGGCCGCCGGTGCGGGTATGGCAGCTTCCCCGGACGGGGTTTCCACCAATGAGGTCTCTATTTTTTGAGCGTGTTCCATATTTTCAGCCTCTCGCTTTTGCACACCGTGACCGATGATCACACGTTAAACCTGAACAGCATGATGTCGCCATCCTTCACGATGTATTCTTTGCCTTCCTGACGCATCTTTCCTGCTTCTTTTGCAGGCACTTCGCCGCCGAGGCTGACAAAATCATTGAAGTCGATGGTTTCGGCGCGAATGAATCCGCGTTCGAAATCTGTGTGGATAACCCCTGCCGCCTGCGGCGCTTTCGACTGGCGGCGCACTGTCCATGCCCGCGCTTCCTTGGGGCCGACGGTGAAAAAGGTGATGAGGTCGAGCAGCTTGTAGCCCGCGCGGATGACGCGGTTCAGGCCCGGTTCGGAAAGGCCGATGGAACCGAGAAACTCTTTTTTCTCGTCTTCGGTCGCGAGCTGGGCAATCTCCGCCTCGATAGCGGCGCAGATGACGACATGCTGCGCCCCCTCGCCTTTTGCCATAGCAGCAACTTTTTCGGTGAACGCGTTGCCCTTCTCGGCGTCTTTTTCCAGCACGTTGCAGACATACAGCACGGGTTTCGAGGTCAGCAATTGCAGCTGGCTGAAATATTTCACTTCATCTTCGAGTGCGAGTTTCACGGTGCGCGCGGGTTTGCCCTCCTTCAGCGCATCGAGGCATTTTTCCATCACGCCTGCCTGCATGGTGGCTTCCTTGTCGCCGCCCTTGGCTTTTTTGCGGATGGGGTCGATGCGTTTCTCGAGGCTTTCAAGATCCGCGATCATCAGTTCCGTTTCGATGACTTCCTTGTCGCGGATGGGGTCGATGCCTTTTTCGACGTGGGTGATGTTGTCGTCCTCGAAGCAGCGCAGCACATGCAGCACGGCGTCCGTCTCGCGGATGTTGCCGAGGAACTGGTTGCCAAGCCCCTCGCCCTTCGACGCGCCGCGCACAAGGCCCGCGATGTCGACGAATTCAAGCTGCGTCGGGATGATGGTCTGCGATTTGCCGATGCGCGCAAGATCGCCGAGGCGGTTGTCGGGTACGGACACGCGGCCCACATTCGGCTCGATGGTGCAGAACGGGTAGTTTGCCGCCTGCGCGGCGGCGGTCGCCGTCAGCGCGTTGAACAGGGTCGACTTGCCCACATTGGGGAGGCCGACGATACCGCAATTAAAGCCCATCTTTTATTTCCTTTTTTTCTGTCTTCGGTTCTTTTTGTTCTTTCGGCTCTTTCGGCTCTTTCGGTTCGCGCGGCTTCGGCGGTTCGACTGTCTGCGCCACTTTGCTCATGAAGCCTGCCGTGTCGCCTTTCGCGAGGCGTTCGGCGTGTTCACCGATGCCGCCGAGGAGAGGCACAAGCCATTTGTCATCTTCCGCCACGAAATCGCCCAGTACATGGCCGCTGACCATTTCTTTCATTCCCGGATGCCCGATGCCGAGGCGCACGCGCCAGTACATCTGCCCGAGACTTTCGTCGATGGAGCGCAGGCCGTTATGCCCCGCAGCGCCGCCGCCTTTTTTTATCCGTATCTTCCCGCCCGCAAGGTCGAGCTCGTCGTGGAACACGACGATATCGTCGGGCAGTATCTTGTAGAACGCGGCCGCCGCCTGCACCGACTGCCCCGACAGGTTCATGAAAGTCTGGGGCTTGAGCAGCACGAGCTTTTCGCCGCCCATAGTGCCGGAGGAAACGAAGCCCTTGAAGTTCTTTTCCCAGCCGGAAAATTTATGGCGCTCAACGATAACGTCGAGCGCCATAAATCCGATGTTGTGGCGGTTAAGCTGATACTTCTGGCCCGGGTTGCCGAGTCCGACAAACAGCCGCATATCAGTCCGCCTTCAAAGTTTACTTCTTCTTGTCGCCACCTTTTGCGGGAGCGGCTGCAGGAGCAGCGCCCTTCGCAGGAGCAGCGCCCTTCGCAGGAGCGGCACCCTTCGCGGGGGCAGCAGCAGCCGCACCCTTCGCAGGGGCAGCAGCGCCGGCAGCCGGAGCCGCGCCGGGGGCAGCAGCAGCCGCACCCTCCGCAGGCACAGTGCCGTCCGCGGCAACTGCCGCAGTCGCTGTCGTCGTCTCTTCGTCCGACTTGAGGGCGGACGGTGCGACGATGGTGATGATCGGGAAGTCGCCCTGATTGACCGGCTTGATGCCAGCCGGCAGTTTCAGTGCGCTCACATGGATGGTATGGCCGACATCGAGGCCGGTCAGGTCAGCCACGAATTCGTCGGGAATGTCGGTCGCTTTGCAATAGACCTGGATCTCGTGACGGACGAGGTTTAAGACGCCGCCCTTGATGAGGCCGGGGCTTGCTTTTTCGTTCGACACGCGCAGGGGAACGCCGACGCTGATGACAGTCTTGTCGGACACGCGCAGGAAGTCGACGTGCTCGGGGCGATCCCAAACCGGATCAACCTGCACGTCGCGCGGCAGGACCAGAATTTTCTGGCCGTCGAGGGTCAGGTCACAAAGCTGCGTGAAGAAGCCTTTTTTGCCGATGCTCAGGCGCAGTTCTTTGTCGTTGACCGAAATCAAAAGGGGTTCTTTTTTGTCACCGTAGATGACACCAGGAACTTGTCCTGTCCGACGTACTGCACGGGCGGCCCCCTTACCGGCCTTCGCGCGTGCAACCGCCGCGATCGCTGTTTTATTTTTAGACATGGTAAATTTCCTTACATTTTGGTTTGTATAAATTCCTGCCAGCCTCCAGGGGTGCTGGTTCAGGAACGTGACATTAATAGACAAAACCGCTGGAAAATCAAGCAGTTTATGGATTATGACCAGAATCCGCGACTGGATGCGCTGATATCTGTGCGTTTAGCGCATATTCGTATATTTTTAACTTGCTGATATATTTATATATTGCGATTATTAATCTAAAATTAATTGCGATTAACGGAACGACGTGTTATGCTTAGTCCATGCTCGATGTGTCGAGCCGGTTATTGAACATTGTGAATAGGACTAAAAAGGCCGCCGCAGCGGAGCTGCTGCCTTTCTCTACCACCCCCGCCATCGGGGTGAAACTGCGTCCGGGGGAGACGTCCCTTGGCCGCTCTTTACATATTCAACCTGATTGTATACCCTCGGGTCAAGAACAGCAGACTGGATAAAGGCAGAAATGGCGAACCTCGTCGAAGAAGCAAAGGCCGGGAATGTCGCAGGTGTCAGGCGGGAGCTTGATGCCGGTGCCAATATCGACCAACTTGATTCAGGCAAGGATACCGCCCTCACCTGGTCGGCTTTTAACGGCCATACCGAGGTTGTGCGGTTGCTGATCGACCGGGGCGCAAACATCAACATCCCGAATGTCCATGGCGCCTTGCCTTACAGACTCGCAAAGGATTACAACCACCCGGAGGCGGCGCAGCTGATCGAAATTGCCGCGATGGGGCCACGTGAAAGCTGGCAGAAAGCAGGCACGTCCTCCGTGGCCCATGTCGGCCTCTATGCCGATATCGGCCAGAGGCTCACCACCGTTTTCAATTTCAAAAGCCGCGACCGCATCATCATCGCCGAGAATATCTCGAAAGGCACGCAAGGCGTCAGCGCCGCGACCTCTTTCGAATCCCTGCCCCAGGGTGTAGTCGAGGAAGCGCTCGAGCAGTTCGAAAAACTGGGCGGCGTTGCCGACAGGGATTTTGTGCTGAACGGCACAACCGCGCTCGGTAAACCAAAACTACGCGCGGCAGGAGGATAACGGAATGGGCAATATTGCCTCGGAAGCAAAGGCCGGGAACTATGCAGTGATCAAGCAGGCGCTTGATACCGGTACCGACGTCAACGAGAAAGACTCGAACGGCGATACGGCATTGCTCTGGGCGATCGCGAAAAAGCGGCTGGACATTATCCACCTGCTTCTCGATCACGATGCCGATGTGTATCTGGCCAATCCCGTGAACGGCACGACACCGCTCGAGTTTTCGCGCACCAGCTTTAGCGAAGCGTACACGCTGATACAGGCTGCAGCAAACAAGCCGCGCGAAACGGAAGAAGGTTGGGCGAAAATGGGCGCGGCGACCGTGGCCCATGTCGGCACTTACCTTGCCCTCGGAAAAAAAATCACCAGCATCTTCAATTTCACCAGCCGCGACCGCACCATCATTTCCGAGAACCTGCCGAACGGCACGCAGACGATGGGCCCCTCTGTTTCATTCGATGTTCTGCCGCGCGAAGCGGTGGAACAGGCGCTGGACGAATTCGAAAAAGCGGGCGGCAAAGCCAACAGGGACTTTGTGCTGAAGGGCATCAGCACGCTCGACAAGCCAAAAATCAAGGCGCTATCTCAGTCTTAAGCGCTGGTCGGCACGCTGTCGAACAACGTCGAGACGGAGCGCTCTTCGCTGATGCGCAATACTGCTTCGCCGAACAAGGCTGCGATGGGCAGGTATTTTATCTTGGGGCAGTTCTGGGTTTTTTCATTCGAGGGGATACTGTCGGTCACGACCATTTCGGTCATGGGTGATTTCATGATGCGGTCGACTGCACTGCCCGAGAAGACACCGTGCGACGCCATGGCGCGAACAGACGATGCGCCGTGCTCCATCAGCGATGCGGCGGCGTTGCAAATCGTACCCGCGCTATCCACCATGTCGTCGATCAGGATACATTCCTGACCCTGCACTTCGCCGATGACGTGCATGACTTCCGAAATGCCCGCTTTCTCGCGGCGTTTGTCGATGATGGCAAGGCCGGCATCGAGACGTTTCGCAAAGGCGCGCGCACGCACCACGCCGCCGACATCGGGCGAAACGATGGTTATGTTGTCATGCTTTTTCGTTTTGTTGATATACGGCACGAAAATCGGCGCGCTGGCGAAAAGGTTGTCGACGGGAATGTCGAAGAAGCCTTGAATCTGGCCCGCATGCAAATCCATCGTCAGCACGCGGTCTGCGCCGGCGGTGGTGATGAGGTTGGCGACGAGCTTCGCCGAAATGGGCGAGCGCGGGCCGGTCTTGCGGTCCTGCCGCGCATAGCCGAAATACGGGATGACGGCGGTGATGCGTTTCGCCGAGCCGCGCTTCAGCGCGTCCATCATAATCAGCAATTCCATCAGATGGTCGTTCGCGGGGTAACAGGTGGACTGGATGACGAACACATCCTCCCCCCGCACGTTGTCGAGAACTTCGAGATAGATTTCTTGATCGGCGAACCTTTTGACATTCGCTTCGGTCAGCGGGATGCCGAGATAGGCGGAGATCGCTTCGGCCAGAGGCTGGTTGCTGGAACAGGAGATGAGTTTCATTTTGTTGTCGCCCATGGTTTTGAATCGCGTGTCCGGTTTCGCCGCGCCCATATTAGCCGAAACTGCGGGAAATTGTATAGCATGAGATAATTAATATATCTTATTGATTTTAAGCAATATTATTATATGCTCGTCTGAAATAATTTGACATAACACATGCCGGTGTATAGAGTTGCCACCGGATTAAAGGCTGGCAGAAAGCCCGCGATTAACCACCAAATAATTTTCAAAAAAAGAGGATGTGTGCAATGCCCGAGAACAAAAAAGTAAACGTCGTAAAAGAACTCCGCGACCTGCAAGCCGAATTCGCAGCCGTCGCCAGCAACGCGAAGGGCTGGAAGGGCGTCAAGGCAATCGTGAAAAGCAACCGCGACCGCGCAAAGACTTATGAAGGTGCCGCCGCCATCATTGGCAAGGCTGCCGACAAGTTCGAAACCCCGAGCCCGATTGACGATATCTCCGCCCTCTTCTCGCTCGAACGCCTGCAGGAAAAATTCGCGCTGAACGCACAGGCATCGGAAAGCGTCCGCAGCCGCGTGCCCTTTGGCTTCATGCTGCCTGACGCCCTGCCGAAGAATCTGACGACCGAAGGCAAGTTTGCGGTGAAGCTGCAGAGCATCATCGCCAAAATCGGCTAGGAAAAACGCGTATGAATGACAACCGGAATCTCATAGAGAGCTTCAACCGGTCGGCGGAGGATTACAGCGCCGACCGGCTGACTCCCGGTATCCTCGCGAAAAAATACGAGGCGCTGTCGAGATACAAGGCCGAAACGCCCGAGCAGAAAACCGATCTCGCGAACGCGCTGTTTGACACGATCGAAAAAGGCACCAAGGCCATCGCGTCGCCCGATGGCCGGCTGGATGCCAACGCCATCAATTTTGTCGAGAATATCCGCCCCTTGTTCGTGGCCCTCGCCGCACCCGAGAGCCTGCCTTACGTACCCCTGCGAGCGCCGCAGGCGTTGGCGGATCTGGCCATCAGCCTCGCCGACCGCGCGGGAAAAGTGACGGTAGTGCAGCTAGAGGAGCGCAAATTACACCCCACTTTTATCAACCATTACCGTACCCAGACGACCGAGCTTGCCAGCATGCTCATGCAATATGCAGGCCTCTTCGCCAAGGAGATTGACGGGCGCAAACCCGCTGGCACGCCGCACCAGAAGTTTTCGCAGTAGGTTGTATCTTACCTGTCCTTGTAATCGACCGTCACGCCCTTGGTCACGCTGACCGAGGCGCTGACACCGCTTGCATCGGTGCTGGTATAGCGCTGGTAATTGCCCTCCGTGACGGGATCCTGCCATTGTATGGCGCGGTCGAGCCATACAGTGTCGTCGCCGTCGTCGCCCTCGACCACGGCGGCTGCGCCATCAAGCGTGGCAAGCCCTGCGGCGTAGAAGTAAATCAGATTCTGTTCGCCGTTCTTCAACTTGAATATCTCGATGCCGTTGATATGAGTGCCGTCGACGCTGGCCCAGCCCGGCCCGTCGATCATCAGTGAATCCCCGCCGCTGCCGCCGCGCAAAATGCCCGTAACGACATTGTCCCGCACGCTTGCGCCGCCGCTGATAATGATAGAGTCACCGCCGGTTGTACCCTCGACA
>JAYUPV010000171.1:0-8591 GCA_043759865.1 Alphaproteobacteria bacterium
CGAGGAAGAGCTGCTGCAGCTCGCCGCTGTCGATCCGCTGACCGGCGCATACAACCGCCGCGAGTTCACTCTTATGGCCGACCGCGAAGCGTTGCGTTCGCACCGCTATCACCATCCGCTGTCGATGATGGTGATCGACATCGACCATTTCAAGAAGCTCAACGATTCGCACGGGCACACGGCAGGCGACAAAGTGCTGCAGCGCCTTTCCACCCTGTGTGTTAATACGCTGCGCAACGTTGACATCTTCGGGCGCTGGGGCGGCGAGGAATTTGTGGCTTTGCTGCCCGAAACCGATATCGAGGGTGCGAGTATTATCGCCGAAAGATTACGTAAAATAATAGCCGATAACGTATTGACATTCAACGATCAAAAAATCTCCTTCACCGTCAGCATCGGCATCGCCCAGTACAAAGACGGCGAAAATACGGTCGAAGCGCCGCTCGGTCGCGCCGACAATGCGGTCTATGACGCGAAAAAGGCCGGACGCAACAGAATTTCGGCTTTCCGCAACTAAATTATTCTCCGTAATCAATCCCTTTGCGAAGCAGAATATCCATGCTACGCTTTTTGTATTATTCGAATAAAACGATGCGGAACCGCAGGGTGTGACTGGCACGGGGCATGAAAGCTCCGGCACAACAGTACCTGTTTGGAAAAGGCACGATGAGGAAAGACGAGCGCGAAGACAAAGCCTTAGGCCCGCTGCCGAAGTGGGATCTTCGCGACCTGTTCCCGGGACAGGATTCAAAAGAATTCGCCGCCGCCCTCCTTTTCATCGAAAAACAATCCAAGGAATTCGCCGACAAATATCAGGGCAAGGTGGTCAAGC
This sequence comes from Alphaproteobacteria bacterium, assembly GCA_043759865.1. GTDB lineage: Bacteria > Pseudomonadota > Alphaproteobacteria > Micavibrionales > UBA2020 > JAPWJZ01. Next base: position 833 of record JAYUPV010000171.1, read on the forward strand.
TTTCCGGCCCCGCGCTTGGCGACGCTATCGAAGCGTATGAAAAAATCGCCGAGTCTGTCGCGCGCGTTTTGGCCTATGTCGACCTCACCCGCGCCGCCGATATCGACCAGAGCGCCTGGGCGACGGACACCGCCGATCGCGTGCGCACGGCGACCGAATGCACGCTGTTCTTCACCCTTGAAATCAACAAGATGAAGGAAGGCGATTTGCTGGAAAAAATCGCCGCGCCGAAACTGGCGTCTTACGCGCCGTGGATTGGCAAAGTGCGCAACATGCGCGAATACCAGCTTTCCGACGCGGTCGAAAAATACCAGCACCAGATGGAATCGGTTACCGAAGAAGCCTGGCGCAGGCTCTACGACCAGCTGCGCGCCGACCTGCGCGTGCCGGTGCGCGGCAGGGAACTGACCGAGGCCGAAGCCGTCAGCATCATCGACAGCTCGCCCGACCAGAAACTGCGCCGCGAAACTTACGCAGCACTCGGGCAGGCGCTTGGCGACAACAAAAAAGCTTTTGCCCTTATCACCAACACCCTTGCCGATCTAAAGGCGATGGACGACAGGTGGAGGCAGTTCGAAAACCCCGAAGACCGCCGCCACCTCGACAACCAGATCGAAAAAGAAACCGTTGACGCGCTGACCAAGGCCGTGCGCGACGGCTACGCGAAAACCGCGCACCGCTATTACGAATGGAAGGCGAAAAAAGCCGGCGTCGCGCGCCTGCACCCCGCCGACCGCAACGCGCCGCTGCCCGGCGAAAAAGGCCGCACCTATACATGGGACGAGGCGAAAGAAATTGTGCTCACCGCCTTTGAAAAAATCTCCCCCGAAATGGCCGCCATCGGCCGCGAGTTTTTCGATAAAGGCTGGATTGACGCGGAACCGCGCCCCGGCAAGGATTCAGGCGGTTTCTCGCACCCTGCCGTGCCTTCGGCGCACCCGTATATTTTATTCAACTTCTTCGGCAACGCCGGCGATGTGATGACGCTTGCGCATGAACTGGGCCACGGCATCCACCAAGTGCTGGCATCGAAACAGGGCTTTTTGAAATCCGACACGCCGCTGACGCTTGCCGAAACCGCCAGCGTGTTCGGTGAAATGATTGTGTTCAAGGAACTGCTTGGCCGCGAAACCGACCTCATTGCCCAGCGCAACATGATCGCGCAAAAAGTCGAGGACATGCTAAACACCGTCGTGCGCCAGACGGCCTTTTTCACTTTCGAGCAAAAAATTCACGCCGAACGCCGCGAAAAAGGCGAGCTGTCGCCCGAACGCATTTCCGACATCTGGCAGCAGACGCAAAAAGACAGCCTCGGCCCCGCCGTTAATCTTGATACGCCCGGCGCGGAAAATTACTGGATGTATGTGCCGCATTTCGTGCACGACCCGTTCTATGTCTACGCCTATTCCTTTGGCGACTGCCTTGTTAATGCCTTGTATGACGAATATTCCAAAGCCTCCGATAAAAAGGAATTCGCCGAAAAATACGTCGACCTGTTGAAGGCGGGCGGCACGAAACGGCATGATGCCGCGCTTGCCGAATTCGGGCTCGACACCGCCGACCCGCTGTTCTGGAAGAAGGGCCTTGGCGTCATCGAGCGTTATATCGATGATCTCGGCACGCTTGATAAGCGCATCGATGCCGTCCAGAAAGCGCATCAGGATTTCAAAAACGCGGCAGGCGAGGTGAGCGAATTGAAACGCCCCGGCAATGACGACAGGCCGCATACCGTCGACCCCACCTCCACCAAAAACGCCCGTCGCGGCCCGAAAATGGGGGGCCCATGAAAAGCCGCTTGAGAGACCATTTCTCGAAACACTACAGCCGTGGCGCGTTGCGTAACCGCTTCAACGCCGCAAATGACGGCCCTCCCGTATTGCCACCTGTGGCTGCTCCTGTAACGCCGCCTGTTGCCGACACAAAGGCTGCGCCTGATATAAAAGCGACCCCCGCCGCCGCGACACCGCCCGGAAACGACAATCTGCCGCGCTGGAATCTTGCCGATCTTTATCCCACGCTGAACTCGCCGGAACTGGCGACTGACCAGTCGGCAGTCGAGGAGCGCGCGCAAAAATTCCAGAAAGATTACGAGACGACCATCGCCTACCTGAGCGGCCCCGAGCTTGCCGAGGCGATAACGGAATACGAAGCCATCCAGAACGTCTGCCAGAAAATCACCTGCTATGTGCAGTTGATGGAGGCCGACAATCTCAACAACTTCTCGAAAACCGAATCCCTGAAAAAGTGGCAGGACGAAGTCGCCGAATATACCGGCTTCTTCGAGGGTGAAATCGGCGAGATGAAAGAGCGCGATTTGATGACCAAGCTCGCAACCCCCGAGCTTGCCCATTATGCCCCGTGGATCGCCCGCATGCGCGCAGGCCATGGCGACCTGATTGACGGCGAAGTTTCCGCCATGTCGTCCGAGTTTGCGAGCGTCAACCGCGAAGCATGGCGTCGTTTGTACTACGAAACACTCGGCGGGTTGCGCGTTGATATCGACGGTAAAAAGCTGTCGGTCGACGAAGCGCATGAAATCATGTCCGACGACACCATGGGTGTCAAGCGCCGCAAGGAAATCCGCGCCAAAATCGGCGACGCACTGGAAGCGGGTTCAAAACGCATGGCGTTGATTTACAACACCATGATGAAAGACACGCTGCTCGATATGGAGCTGCGCAAATTCGACCGCCCCGATCAGGAAGAGAACAATTCCAACATGCTGACACCCGAAGTGGTGGACACCATGACCGCGACGGTGAAAGCGTCCTATGCCAAGCTGTCGCATCGTTTCTATGCATGGAAGGCGAAACAGCACGGCGTCGAGGTCATGCCCCGCGCCATGGTCGGCATGCCGCTGCCCGACGCGCCCCAAGAGACTGCCAACGGTTACAGCTTCGATGACGCGCGCAAGACCATTTTGCGCGCCTTCAAAAAGTTTTCGCCCAAATTTGCGCGCATCGCGCAGAAATTTTTCGACAACAAGCATATCGACGCGCAGCCGCGCCCCGACAAGGAAACCGGCGCGTTCTCGATGCCGACCGGCCCCGACAACTTCCCCTATGTGTTCATGAGCTACACCAACGACGTGGAATCGCTTGTCACGCTGGGGCATGAGCTGGGCCACGCGGTACATCAGGTTCTCGCGGAAAAGAAACGCGGGCTGTTCCTGTCCGAAATGTCGACCGCCGTATCGGAAACCGCCAGCATCTTCGCCGAAATGCTGGTGTTCGAGGAAATGCTCTCGAAAGAAAAAGACCCTGCCGCGAAAAAAGATCTGCTGGTCGAAAAGGCCGAGGGCATGATTCTGAACGGCCTGCAGCAGCTTTCCTATTACGATTTTGAAAAGCAAGTGCATGAAGCGCGCAAGAAAGGCGAGCTTGGCGTCGAGGAAATTTCCGACATCTGGATCAAGACCCAGAAAGAATTTTTCGGCCCGGCTGTCGAGACCGACAAATACGACCGTTATTACTGGATGGTCGTGCCGCATTTCTTCGACAGCCCGTTCTACGTCTATTCGTACTCCTTCGCCCAGAACCTCGTCTCCGGCCTGTACCAGTCGTACAAATCGGCGGAGAAAGAAGGACAGGCGGCGCGGGAGGAGTTTGTCGAAAACTATATCGGGCTGCTCGAGACCGGCATCACCCGCAACCTGTACGAAATGACTAAGCCCTTCGACCTCGACCCCGAAACACCGGAGTTCTGGGAGAAGGGGCTGTCCCTTATCGGCAAATATCTTGATGACATCGAAAAAATGGACAGCCAGCCGACCCCCGCCGCCAAACACAAGCCCGCGAAGCCGAAAGCGCCGGCACCTTAAAATCAATCAGCTCAGGGGGTGTAAGCGTGCGGCTTTTTCGCGAAGCCCATGGGCGGTTCAGCAATCGTCAATACTTCCGGTGGCAGGCCTTTTTTCGCAAGGGCTGCTGCTGCTTCGTCGGTGACGGTGAACAGGAACCAGTTTTTCCACTCAAGGCGCATCAGCTGTACAGATGATGTCAGGTCTTCCGCCGCAAGGCCGAGTTTTTTTTGCACATGTGCTTCGTTCGTGCCTTTCGGTTCTTCTTTGTCGATGAAGGTGATTTTCTTTCCGGGGGTGCTGGTCATGGCTGTTTCCTTTTTTAAGTCTGATTTTGAGAAGCTGTTTTGCTGGCGGCAATTTTTCGGGGGCGTGAAACAGTCTTTCGGAGAAAACCGCCCTCGATGCACGGAAACCCAGCACAATGTTATGTATAATTAATGCGCCGATGATTGTCAAGTTTTCCCGGCTAATACATTGATATAAATAATAAAATTTAAGCATCTGCATATTTGGCTCGACTTTTTAGCGGCAGAGCCCCATCTTCCAGCCATGACCAAGAAGCCCCCAAAACCTGTACGCGAAAAAGGCCATATAGGGCGGCGCATCACCCGTTACGCCAAGGTGTCGACCACCATGACCGGCCTTGCCGCGCGGCTGGCTGGCAAAAAATATCTTGGCATCGGCATCGACAAACCCATCCACGCAAAACAGTTGATGGAACAGCTCGGCGATCTCAAAGGCCCGCTGTTGAAAGTCGCGCAATTGCTGGCCACCATCCCGAACGCGCTGCCGAAGGAATACGCGACCGAGCTGCAAAAACTGCAAAGCCAAGCCCCGCCCATGGGCTGGCTGTTCGTGCGCCGCCGCATGATCGCGGAACTTGGCGTGGACTGGGAAAAAAAATTCAAGTCTTTCGAGCGTGACGCCGCCGCAGCAGCCTCCCTCGGGCAGGTACATCGCGCCGTGACGCACAAGGGCGAAAGGGTCGCCTGCAAGCTGCAATACCCCGACATGACTTCGGCGGTCGAGGCCGACCTGAAACAGCTGAAACTTATCATGGGCGTGTTCGAAAAATACGACAACGCTGTTATCACCAGCGAAATCCAGAAGGAAGTCGCAGACCGTTTATATGAAGAGCTTGATTACGGCCTCGAAGCAAAACACGCTGCGCTCTACAATTTCATGCTCGACGATGAAGAAGCCGTGCAAGTGCCGTGCATCCATCCCGAGCTTTCGACCACGCGGCTTTTGACATCGAGCTGGCTAGACGGCGAGCATATCCTCGATTTCGTCAAGGCAAAGCCGAACCGCCGCAATGAAATCGCCTATAACCTTTTCCGCACCTGGTATGTGCCGCTTTATTATTACGGTGCAATCCACGGCGACCCGCATCTCGGCAACTACACGGTTCAGAAAGACAACACCATCAACCTGCTCGATTTCGGCTGTGTGCGCGTTTTTCCGCCGCGCTTTGTCGAGGGTGTTATCAACCTCTACCGCGCGCTTGAAACCGAAGACCGCGAAATGGCCGTCGCGGCGTACGAAAGCTGGGGTTTCAAGGGGCTGAACAAACAGACGATAGACGTGCTGAACCTCTGGGCAAATTTCCTGTACGGCCCCGTGCTGGACGACAAAGTGCGCCCCATCGGCGCGATCGAACCGGGCGGCGTTTACGGGCGCGAGATTGCGTCGAAAGTGCATGCCGAACTGCGCAAGGTCGGCGGCATCAAGGTGCCGCGTGAATTTGTGTTCATGGATAGAGCGGCGCTCGGCCTTGGTTCCGTGTTCCTGCACCTGCAGGCCGAAGTGAACTGGCATGACCTGTTCCACGAACTGATCGCGGATTTTGACGTAAAAGAACTGGGCGCGCGCCAGAAAGCAGCACTCCGGAAATTCGATATCAAGCCGACGCAGTAAGTCTTCTTCTCCTGTCATATTGAGCGAAGCGAAATATCCCCTCTTCCCGCCAAGGGAGATTCTTCGCTTCGCTAAGAGTGACAATGCCCAGCTATTCCCTTCCCAAAAAAGACTAAATGCGTCATTCTTCTTTGGGTATTTGTCCAAGAGGGATGTTCGATATATGAAAATCGCTATTGCAAAAGAAACGCTGGCTTCCGAAAAGCGCGTCGCCGCCTCGCCTGAATCGGTGAAAAAACTCATCGCCCTCGGCGCGGAAGTTCTTGTTGAAACGGGCGCGGGCGCGCAATGCTCTTTCCCCGACGACCAGTATGCCGCATCCGGCGCAAAGGTCGTCTCGCAGGACGAAGCCTATAAAGACGCCGATGTGGTGCTGCGCGTGCGCCACCCGTCATCCGCCGAAATTTCAAAAATGAAAAAGGGAGCGGTGCTTATCGGCCTGCTGTCCCCCTATCAGGAAAAAGATTTGCTGAAGGCCTATGCCGCACAAGGCATCACGGCCTTTTCGATGGAGCTTGTGCCGCGCATCACCCGCGCGCAGACCATGGACGTTTTATCATCACAGGCGAACCTCGCCGGTTATCGCGCCGTGCTTGAAGCGGCAAACGAATTCGGCCGTGGTTTCCCGATGATGATGACGGCGGCAGGCACAGTCCCCGCCGCGAAAGTATTCATCATGGGCGTCGGCGTCGCGGGGCTGCAGGCCATCGCCACCGCCCGTCGTCTTGGTGCGGTCGTTTCCGCGACCGATGTGCGCCCGGCAGCGCGTGAACAGGTGCAAAGCCTCGGCGCAAGCTTCGTGATGGTCGAGAACGAAGAAACCAAGGCCGCAGAAACAGCCGGCGGCTACGCGAAAGAAATGAGCGAAGACTATAAAAAGCAGCAGGCTGTTCTGGTCGCCGAAACCATCAGGAAACAGGATATCGTCATTACCACCGCGCTTATCCCCGGCCGCAAAGCGCCGGTGCTGGTGTCTGAGGACATGGTGAAATCCATGAAGCCCGGTTCCATCCTCGTTGATCTCGCGGTCGAGCAGGGCGGCAACGTCGCGCTTGCGAAAGCGGGCGAGGTGGTGAATGTCGGAGGGGTAAAAATCGTCGGGCATATCAATATGCCGAGCCGCATCGCGGTCGACGCGTCGTCGCTTTACGCCCGTAACCTTGTCAACTTCCTGACCCCGCTGGTCGACAAAGAATCAAAGCACCTGAAAATCAACTGGGAAGACGACATCGTCAAGGCGACCGCCCTTACCAAAGACGGCGAAATCATCCACCCCAGTTTCAAGGCATAGGAGCATAGCGCATGGCATCCCCCAATCCCGCCGAACAGCTTGAACAGGTTACAGGCACGGCGAATGTTCTCTCCGCCCAGCTGTCGGAACTCGCAACGCAAATTGCGGCATCTTCCGCAGCACAGTCTGTGGCGCAGACGGGCGTTCCTTTCTTCATGGTGGGGCTGACAGTTTTCGTGCTGGCCTGCTTCGTGGGCTATTACGTCGTCTGGCGCGTGACACCCGCGCTGCACTCTCCCCTCATGGCCGTTACCAACGCCATTTCATCCGTCATCATCGTGGGCGCGCTGATTGCAGTCGGCCTGTCCAAAGATATGCTCTCGCAGGGCATGGGCTTCTTCGCGGTCGTGCTCGCCTCGGTCAACATCTTCGGCGGGTTTATCGTCACCCAGCGTATGCTCGCCATGTTCTCGAAGAAAAAGAAATAAGGATACTGTCATGTCGCTTACCGCATCGCTTTTCGCCTACCTTGTTTCTTCCGTCTGCTGCATCATGGCGCTGCGCGGGCTCTCGGGGCCACAGACAGCCAAGGGCGGGCTGTATTTCGGCGTCGCGGGCATGGCGCTTGCCATCGTCACCACGCTGCTGATGCCGAATATGCATTCCTATGGCATGATTGTCGCGGGCGTCGCCATCGGCGGCGCTATCGGCGCCATTATCGCCAAGAAAATCGCTATGACCGACCTGCCGCAGCTGGTCGCGGCCTTCCACAGCCTCGTCGGTCTTGCCGCCGTGCTTATCGCGGGAGC
>JAYUPV010000172.1:0-7938 GCA_043759865.1 Alphaproteobacteria bacterium
GGAACCGGTGCAGCATAAAATTTGACGAAATACGCAAAAAGATGACTCTGATTCATCTCCCTTGTTTGGTAAATTGGTAGAAATAAGAGGCTTTTAGGAAAGCTGCAAAAAAGGGTTCGTCATTGTTTGCACGTGCAACATGACACAAGAACCCGCGAGGCGAGGCCATGGGACTTCTGGTTTTGAAATTCGGCGGAACTTCCGTCGCGACTGTTCCTGCCATCGAGAACGTGGCGAACAAGGTCGCGGCTGAAATGAAATTGGGCCACAAGGTCGCCGTCGTCGTTTCCGCCATGGCGGGCGTCACCAACCAGCTTGTCAGCTATTGCACCGCCATCAGCCAGATTTATGATTCAAAAGAATACGATGCCATCGTCGCCTCGGGCGAGCAGGTCACCTCGGGCCTGCTGGCGCTCGCGCTGCACAAGCGCGGCATTGCGGCGCGGTCGTGGCAGGGCTGGCAGGTGCCGATTGTCACGAACGACGTTCACGGCAAGGCGCGCATCAAGGGTGTCGAGGCCGACACGCTGCGCGACAGCATGGAACGCAACGAAGTCGCCGTCATCGCGGGCTTTCAGGGCATCGCGACGGACGGGCGCATTTCCACGCTCGGTCGCGGCGGTTCCGATACTTCCGCTGTTGCGGTTGCGGCGGCGCTGAAGGCTGACCGCTGCGATATCTATACCGATGTCGATGGCGTTTATACCGCCGACCCGCGCATTGTGAACCGGGCGCGCAAAATTCCGCGCATCTCGTACGAAGAAATGCTCGAAATGGCGTCGGTCGGCGCGAAAGTTTTGCAGACCCGCTCGGTCGAACTTGCGATGAAGGAAAAAGTCCCTGTGCAGGTGCTGTCGAGCTTCGATGGCGCGCTTGGCAGCGACATCCCCGGAACAATGGTCATACATGAGGACAATATCGTGGAACAGGAAGTCGTCAGCTCCGTCACGCACAGCCGCGACGAAGCGAAAGTAACCTTGCGCGACCTGCCCGACGTGCCGGGCGTTGCCGCAAAAATCTTTGGCCCTCTCGCCGAAAGCGCCATCAACGTCGACATGATCGTCCAGAACGTATCGCCCGATCGGGCGCGCACCGACCTGACCTTCACCGTCAGCCGCGCCGACCTGCCGAAGACGCTGGAAGTTTTGAAGGTGGCGCAGGCGGGTTCGCTGAAGGGCATCCAGATTGAATCAAGCGCCGACGTGGCGAAAGTTTCCATCATCGGCATCGGCATGAAAAGCTATGTCGGCGTGGCCTCGCGCATGTTCCAGACGCTGGCCGACAAGGGCATCAACATTCAGGTCATCACGACCTCGGAAATTAAAGTCAGCGTGCTGATTTCGGAAGAATACACAGAGCTTGCCGTGCGCTCGCTGCACACGGCCTATGGCCTCGACCAGGTATAAAGGGAGCAGGATGGCAGAGCCGATAAAAAACTGGCTCGAACTGACAAGCACCGTGGAAACGCGGGAGCAGAAGGCGTCGGAATTTGTCGACGCGCAAATTTCCTTCGCCGCGCCGAAACGCCTCATGACCGCGCTGCGCGACCTGATGGCCGATACAAGGCCCCCTGAAAAGAAACTCGATGAAATCGTGCGCCTCGTGGCGCAGGAATTGCGGGCGGATGATTGCTCGTGCCACATCCTGCGCGCGGGCGAAGTGCTGGAACTTTATTCCTCCTCCACGCTCTCCCCCGACGCCTGCACCGAAAAACTGCGCGTGGGCGAAGGGGCTGTGGGCGATGTCGCCGCCGCCGCCGCGCCGATTGTCGACCGCGAAAGCGGCGCGCCTTACAAAGCCTTCTGCGGCGTGCCCATTCTGCGCGGCGGGCGCGTGCGCGGCGTTTTGTCGGTGCGGAATACATTGCAGCGGCGGTATAGCGAGGAAGTCGTCGATATTCTGCAGACCGTCGCCATGGTCGCAGCGGAAATCATTATCGCGGGCGGGCTGCTGACGCGGCTTGAAATCAATTCCAGCTTCTCCTCCGGCGGCAAGCCGACGCATGTGGAAGGCGTTTCCCTCGGCCGTGGTCTCGCCATCGGCACGGCTGTGCTTTATGAGCCGTCCATCGCCATGCACGAAATCGTGGCTGAAAACACGCCCGAGCAAAAGCAGCGTTTCACCAAGGCGCTTGCGAGCATGCACAACGCCATCGACCGCATGCTGAACCGCAACACCGTTCTCGCCGGCACTGAAAGCCGTGACATTCTGGAAGCTTACCAGATGTTCGCAAAAGACCGTGGCTGGCTCGCCCGTATCGAGGCGACGATTGAAAAAGGCCTTTCCGCCGAAGCCGCCGTGATGCGCGTGCAAAACGAAACCCGCGCCCGCATGATGCAGGTGAACGACGCCTATATCCGCGAGCGCCTGCAGGATCTCGAAGACCTGAGCAACCGTCTTCTGTCGCACCTGCTGAAAGAAACCCGCGCGAAAACGCAGGACAACCTGCCCGACAACATCATTCTCGTCGCGCGTTCCATGGGCCCGGCCGCGCTGCTTGATTACGACCACAAGAAACTGAAGGGCGTGATCCTCGAAAAAGGCTCAAGCTCGAACCACGTCGCTATTGTTGCGCGCTCCTTGGGCATTCCTGTCGTCGGCCAATGCGGAGACATCCACAATTTCGTTATGGCGGGTGATCAGGTCATCGTCGACGGCGATCACGGCATGGTCTATATCGGCCCTGCCGATTACATCGTCGACCTCTACACCAAGACCATGGACGCGCGCGCCAAGCGCACCAGCCTCTACCGCCAGAAAGCCAAGCAGCAATCCGTCACCATCGACGGCCACCAGATCGGCGTTCACATGAATGCAGGCCTGATGCAGGAAGTGGATGCCGTGGCAGGGCAGGGCGCGGACGGCATCGGGCTTTACCGCACCGAGCTTTCGTTTATGGGCTGGCAGAAATATCCGCTGGTCGTGACGCAGGCCGAATTCTACGGCAAAATTCTGGACAAGATGGGCGACAAGCCCGTGGTGTTCCGCACCCTCGATATCGGCGGCGACAAGCCGCTGCCGTATTTCAAGGCGCCGGAAGAAGAAAACCCCGCGCTCGGCTGGCGCGCGGTGCGTATCGGCATGGACCGCCCCGCCGTTCTTCGCACCCAGTTCCGCGCTTTCATCCGTGGCTCCAAAGGCCGCCCGCTAAAAATTATGCTGCCCTTCGTGACTGAAGTAGCAGAGTTCGACCGCGCCAAGCAATTCCTCGAAATGGAAAAAGCCCGCGCGAAACAAAATGGAATTGTTGTGCCGGAAAAAATCGAGCTCGGCGTGATGCTCGAAGTGCCTGCGCTCTTGTTCCAGCTCGAAACGCTGTTGAAATCTGTCGATTTCGTGGCCGTCGGCACGAATGACCTGATGCAGTATTTGTTCGCTGCCGACCGCAACAATTTCGCGATCAAAAACCGCTACGATTCACTCTCCCCCGCCATGCTGCGGGTGTTGAAAGACATCGCCGACCAGTGCGTTGCTGCCGGCGTGCCGGTCAGCATCTGCGGCGAAATGGCGGGTAACCCGCTGGAGGCGATGGTTTTAATCGCGCTCGGTTACCGGCAATTGTCGGTCGCGGCGCAGTCGGTCGAGGCCATCAAAGGCATGGTGCCGACGCTTGATACGCGGGCCCTTGTGCCCTATCTTAACCAGTTGATGCAGTCGCGCGAGCACAGTTTGCGCGAAAGGCTGTTGTCCTTCGCGCGCGACCACAGCATCAACCTGTCACCTGCAGAGTAGAGTTCATGTCCGAAGAAAAAGAGAGCACCAAGCGCAAGAAACGCGCCTCTGGCGAGCCCGCACAGGCGGCGAACGGCCAGCACATGAAGGCTGGCGAAATACTGCGTCAGGCGCGCATCGCCAAGGGGCTGGAGCTTGAAGAAATATCGTCGGCCATCCACGTGCGGGTGGGGCAATTGAAGGCCATCGAGGAAAACCATCTCGACGCGCTGCCGGGCATGACCTATGCGCTCGGCTTCGTCAAAAGCTACGCCACCTACCTGAAAATCGACGCCGCCGACGTGGTCATGAAATTCAAGGCCGAAAACGGCGCGGCGCAGCCGAAATCCATGCTGCAAAATTCCGAACCCATCGCGACCAGCAAAATGCCCGACCCGTTCCTGCTCGGCGCGGCTGGCGTTTTCGTTCTGGTGGTCGTGCTTATCTGGGCGTTCTTTTCTGGCGGCGATGACGACGCGCATGAAATCGCAAGCGCCATACCGCCCGCACCCGCCATTACCGCCGCGCCGTCGCTTGCCCCTGTTGCGGCACCGGAAGTAGCCGAGGCTGCGGGAGACGGTCTCGCGCCTATCGCCACAGGCCCGCTGACCACAGCCGTGACACCGGTAAAAGATATCGCCGGCGCTGCGCCCGTCACGCCCGCAAGTGCAACAGTTCCCGTTTCTGGCATCCCGCGCCAGAAACCGCACGCGCCTTCGGAGGCCGAAGTTGCTCCCGTTGCCGCTCCGGTTGTTTCCACTGCGCCAGCCGCGCAAACTGCGCCGCCTTCGGATAACCCTGAAATCAACATCAAAGGAAGCCGTGGCCGCGTGGTTTTGAAGGCGACGCAATCGAGCTGGGTGCAGGTGACGGACGGCAACCGGAATATCGTTTATAAAAAGGTGCTGCGCCCCGGCGAAACTTTCAGCGTGCCGGATGGCTCGTCGTATTCGCTTATCACTTCGAATGCCGGAGGCGTCGACGTTTATGTCGACGGCGCGCGCATCAAGACGCTGGGTGGGCAGGGCGATATCGTGCGTGGCGTGAAGCTGCAGCCCGAGTTGCTGAAGCGCAACCGCCCCAGAAAATCGGCATTCCAGGAATAAGATGGCCTACGTCGCACGCCCATACCGGCAAATTCACCGCCGAAAATCCCGCACGGTTTATGTGGGCAAGGTTCCCGTGGGCGGCGACAGCCCCATCACCGTCCAGTCGATGACCAACACGCTGACATCCGACGTAAAAGCGACCGTCGCGCAAATCCGCGCGCTCGAAGTGGCGGGCGCCGATATCGTTCGCGTGTCCTGCCCCGACGAAGCCTCGACCAAGGCGCTGAAGGAAATCGTCGCGGAAGTGACCGTGCCTATCGTCGCCGATATCCATTTCCACTACAAGCGCGGCATTGAATCGGCGCTCAACGGCGCGGCCTGCCTGCGCATCAACCCCGGCAATATCGGCTCCGAAGACCGTGTGCGCGAAGTCATCAAGGCCGCGAAAGATAACAACTGTTCCATCCGTATCGGTGTGAATGCAGGCTCACTCGAAAAAGACCTGCTGGAACAATTCGGCGAGCCGTGCCCCGAGGCGATGGTGGCATCGGCGCTGCGGCATATCAAAATTCTTGAAGACCACGACTTTTTTAACTTCAAGATTTCCTGCAAAGCCTCCGACGTGTTCCTCGCCGTCGCCGCCTATCAGCAGCTGGCCGAGGCCTGCGACTACCCTCTGCATGTCGGCGTGACCGAGGCCGGGGGCTTGCGCTCCGGCACGATAAAATCATCCATCGGCATCGGCAGCCTGTTGTGGGCGGGCATCGGCGATACCATCCGCGTATCGCTGTCGGCCGATCCGGTCGAGGAAATCAAGGTCGGGTTCGATATCTTGAAAGCGCTCGGCCTGCGGCATCGCGGCGTTAACGTCATTGCTTGTCCTTCTTGCGCGCGGCAGCAGTTCGACGTGATTGAAACCGTGAAGGTGCTGGAAGAACGTCTGGCGCATATCACCACGCCCATGACTGTCTCCGTCATCGGCTGCGTGGTCAATGGCCCCGGCGAGGCGCTGATGACCGATATCGGATTTACCGGTGGCGGGCGCGGCACGCATCAGGTTTATCTCGGCGGCCAGCCCGCACATAGATTGCAGAACGAAGATATTGTGGCGCACCTTGTCTCGCTGGTCGAGAAAAAGGCCGCCGAAATCGAAAAACTCCGCGATGAAAAAGAAAATTCCGATTCAGGTCGGGCGGCTTAGCTGGTACATGGGGCGATAAATGTCACTCGATCGTAAACTCGATCAGGTTCTCGGCCGTTTTCAGGAGATTGAATCCCTGATGTCCTCGGGCAAATTGCCGTCGGAGGAATTTGCGAAACTGTCGAAAGAATATTCCGACCTCACGCCCTTCACCGCGCAAATCCGCGTTTACAAAAAAGCCAAGTCCGAGTTCAAAGACCTCGAAGCCATCATGCACGATTCCGCCGCCGACAAGGAAATGCGCGCGATGGCGGAGGAAGACTATTACAAGCTGAAAGAACGCATCCCCCTGCTTGAAAAAGGTATCCACCTCGCGCTCATCCCGAAAGACGCGGCGGACGCGAAAAACGCCATCCTCGAAATCCGCGCGGGCACGGGCGGGGACGAGGCGGCGCTGTTCGCGGCGGATTTGTTCGATATGTACAAGCGCTACGCGGGCATCAAGGGCTGGACGTTCGAGGTCATGGAATTTTCCCAAAGCGACCTTGGCGGCATCCGGCAGGCGATTATCGAGGTATCGGGGCGCGAGGTCTTTGCGCGGCTGAAATTTGAGAGCGGCGTGCATCGCGTGCAGCGCGTGCCCGCGACCGAGGCTTCGGGCCGCGTGCATACCTCCGCCGCCACCATCGCCGTGCTGCCCGAGGCCGAAGAGGTCGACATGACCATCAACGACCAGGACCTCCGTATCGACGTCATGCGCGCAGGGGGCGCGGGTGGCCAGCACGTCAACAAAACTGAATCCGCCGTGCGCATCACGCATATCCCGTCGGGCATCGTGGTCGTGCAGCAGGACGAAAAATCGCAGCACAAGAACAAGGCGCGCGCGATGAAGATTTTGCGCACCCGGCTATATGACATGGAACGCCAGAAGCTCGACAGCGCCCGCGCCGCCAACCGCAAGGAACAGGTCGGCTCCGGCGACCGGTCGGAGCGCATCCGCACCTACAACTTCCCCCAAGGCCGCGTGACCGACCACCGCATCAACCTGACCTTATATAAGATAGACAGGGTCGTATCCGGCGAATGCCTCGACGAAATCATCGACCCCCTTATCTCAGACGATCAGGCAAGCAAGCTGACGGAGATGAGCTGGTGAGTGCCTTTTATTTATACTTAGTGGTATTCTTCTTGCTATGTCTTGCCTGTGTATTGGGCATGCACCGTCTTAAAAAAATAATTTTCAAAAAACAGATCGATAAGCCGGAAGTTTATAAAGTTCCGTGGAAATGGTTTTTGCCTGTTTTGGGATTCAATTATCTCATCCTTTTATTTCCATCAATCATACCCGATCCATCGTGCTTTATAGAAAGGACTGTTGGACGGTCTCTTCAAGGCAAGGACATAACACTTTTCTGGCTACTCCTCGGGTCACCGCTTCTCCTAACCTGTATTTTTCAGAAAAATGATAGCGTCTACATATCTCTCACTACATCAATCATAAAAAAATTCGGTTTGGTTTTTATAAATTTTGCGGTCGCGCTTAGTGTCTCACTTTTTATTCTGATAACCGCAGGCAATCATTTATTTTCCAGTCATTGGCCATGCATGACGAAAGATGAAATTGAGGCACAGCAGCGTTGCTTGGAGAGGCATCCATGATCACCGCAGGCGATGGATTGAAGGGCGCGGTGCAGATATTGCGCGACGGGGGCATCGAGATGCCGACGGTCGATGCGTGGATGATTGTCGAGCATGTCACGCAATGGACGCGCTCTGAATTATTGATAAATTCAAAGAGCTTGCTGACGGAAGCTCAAGAGAAACATCTGGCCGAAGCGCTTGCCCGCCGCGTGAAGCGGGAGCCGGTGTCGCGCATTGTCGGCTATCGCGGATTTTGGAAGTCAGATTTTAAAGTCACGCCGCAAACCCTTGATCCAAGGCCGGATTCCGAAACGGTTGTCGAGGCGGCGTTGAAACTTGCTTTTCCGCGATAGCCGACAATGCGCGACACCGGCTCCCGCTTCACGCGGCGGGAGA
>JAYUPV010000173.1:0-8190 GCA_043759865.1 Alphaproteobacteria bacterium
CGCCGAAGGTTGAGGAAAAACCGCAAACTGTTGCAGGAACTGTCGGCAGCTGGCTTTTGAAAAAAGCGCTGGAACAGGCCACGAAGAAAAAAGACGCACCTGCGGAAACACCGGCAGCACCGGCTAATCCCGCCGCTGTTGTAAAAGACAAAGACAAAAAGATTCCGCCGCCAAAAGCGGCCTGACAGGGAAAACATCAGGGAGTTAACCATGTCGTCGCATAAAGTCACTGTCGAAGAAAGTCACAAGGGTATCTTCACCCAAACGATCACCGATGGCAGGCATACGCTCAGCGCCGATGTTCCCGCAGCCCTTGGCGGCAACGACACTGGTCCGAACCCCTACGATAAACTCATGTCTGCGCTCGGCTCCTGCACGTCGATGACGCTGCGCATGTATGCAGATGTCAAAAAATGGCCGCTGGAAGGCGTTGAAGTTTCACTGACGCACCACAAGGAAAAAGACCCTGCGACCGGCGTGGTGGGCGATGTTATTACCCGTGCGATTACTGTGAACGGCCCGCTGGATGACGAGCAAAAATCGCGGCTGATTGAAATCGCCAACAAATGCCCTGTCCACAAGACGCTGGAAAGCCACCCCGACGTTACCACACAGCTCGCGCCGAAAACGGCAGCGGACGCTTTCGCGCCGAAAGAGGCCGGCACCAAACCCGAAAAACCCCGCTTTTCAGTACAGGCCGCGCAAGCGCAGCGCGCCGTTACCGTCGCTTCGACCGGCGAGGGAAAGTTCACGCAAAAGGTCACCGCAGGCGGCACGACGTATAACACCGACGAACCGGTGGAGCTTGGCGGACTCGACAAGGGGCCGAACCCCTATGAAGAGCTGCTCTCGGCTCTCGGTGCCTGCACCTCTATGAAAATGCGCCGTTTCGCTCAGGAAAACGAATACCCGCTGCAGCATATTTCCGTCGCGCTGTCGCACCACAAGGAAAAACTGGCCGACGGAAAAGTCGTCGACAAGTTCGAGCGCGCGATTACGCTCAAAGGGAATCTCAGCGACGAACAGCGCCAGAAGCTGCTCGACGTCGCCAATGCCTGCCCTATCCACCAGACCCTGCTGACAGGGCCGAAGGTTGTGACGGTGCTGGCGAATGCGGGAACGAAGCCCGCTGTCACGCCGCCGCCCGCTGCGCCCCGGATGTAAAAAGAAATGACGAAGCCGATTCCCAAACGCAAGACTCCCGAAAAAGCCGACACGATGGGCGTGACGCTGCTGATGGAGGCGGCAAAGCACAATGCCATCGATAAAATTCTCGAATGCCTCGATGCCGGTCACAACATCGACGCGACCGACAATGCGGGCTACACCGCGCTGATGCATGGCGTGGTGGCGGGCGCCGAAGAAGCGGCGCTGATGCTGATGCACCACAAGGCGGCACTCGGCAACACCAACCGTGCGGGACAAAACGCGTTGCACATGGCCACCACCAAAACCAGCGAAGACAGCATGGATCAGGTAGTGGAACGCTGGGCGAAACTGCAAGGGCCGCTCGACGCGCAGGACAAGCTGGACCACCACACGCCGCTGATGAACGCGATTGCCGCCGGAAATATCTGGCAGGCCGTGAGGCTTGTCGACGCGGGTGCGGATTTCGACACGCTCGCCGACAAACAGGGCTACACCGCCGAGCGTCAGGCGCGGATGCGTTTTGAAGCGAAGGATTTCAATTTTTTCAAAATCGCGACCGACAAGCGCCGCGCCGACGAGGCAAAACGCGCGCTTGAAAAACGCGAGGCCATTTCCCGCGCCGTGAAAACGCTGAAGGACGATGTGAGCGCGCCCGCTGTTGCGCGCTTCAGGAAAAAAGGCGTTTCCCCCTCTCCGTAAACCCTGACGTCCCCTCATAAATCATTGTAAATACTCGGTATTATCCGTATTTACATTGCGGTTTATGTCAATATACTCGGGTGCATATCCACTCCACCGATTCAACAAAGGCAGCGCAAAATGGGCATCCAGTACGACGGCAAATCACCGGGCAAACTCTGGTATTTCTGGCAGACCACCAAGGCGCTGGTGCAAACGCCCTTCAACCACACGACGCGCAAAGACGCGGGCCGCTTTGGCCTCGAGACAGGAAAAACTGTCGGCGTGCTCGCGGTTGGCAATCTCGCGCTGATGATACCGGTTGTTGCGGCGACGCCGATTTTGCCGTGGATCGTGGGCGGCGTGGCGCTAACTCTCGGTTTCCAGTGGGGCAAGGAAGCCTGGAAGAATTTCAAGGGCTTGAAAGAAACCGCTTTCGTCACCAATTACGTCCGCACGCAGGAAACGAAATGGTACGAACGCAAAAAAGCGGGCAATGTTTTCACCCGCGTGAAAAATTCCATCAAGGGCGCATTTGCTAAGATTCCGAGCGGCGTTATCAAGGCCGCAAAATGGCTGGGTATCGCGGGCGCTGTCACCGGTCTTGCAGGCGCTACTGTCGGCCTGCTCGGTCAATTCGCGGCGATCCCCGCGCTTGCGCCTGTCATGACGGCGATTGTATCAACTGGCGCTGCGATTGGCCTGACGGCCGGCGTTGCTGTCGGCGTTGCGATTGGTGCGGCTGCACTTGCCATTCCGGTCGGCCTTGGCGTTTTCGTGGCGTCGCGCAACGCGCTTGCCGCACGCGACCCAGAAGCCTCGCCGTTCAAGTTCAAGAAACCCGCGCCCGATGCAAAACCCATCGAGCAAGGCAAGGTTTTCGAAGGCCGCAGCCAGTCTTTCGATTTCAACGACAACGCACCGCCGCAGCCTGTCAAAGCCGCTGATGATGATGCGATTGCCATTGCGCGCCGCAAGGCAGCGGAAGAGCGCGCCAAAAACAAAGGCCGCCGCGACAATTCCAAAAAGTTCTAGAAGTTATTATCCGCGACCGATCACCGAATACACCGCCTTGACTTCTTTCAAGGGGATATCGGCATCGACGGGCGGGTTGAACTGGCGCACGCGGATTTTTGCGTCGCCCAGTTTCAGCAGACGCTTGATGAAAGCATCGCCGTTTTTCATTTCGATCACCACGTCGCGGTTCGCCTCGGGAGGACGGCCGGGATGCACGAAAATAAGCTCGCCGCGATAATAGCGCGGCTCCATCGAATCCGAGAAAACATAAATCGCAAAAGCATCGCGCACGCCGATCTGCGACGGATGACGCTGCACCCAGTCGACAACTTCGCCATTCGCCAGATTCAATTCGCCCGCAGGCTTGCCCGCGTCTTCGCTGCCGGCGGCATAGCCGTAAACAGGAACGGGCGCGAGAGACTCAAACGGCGCAGGCGCGCCTTCGGCAAAACCGCCTCTGCGCACGCGCTGCGGTTTTGATTCCTGCGGGTATTGCAGGTCAAGCTTGACGCCGAGATACGCCTCGATGATCGGAATTTCCTCGGCCATGATACGGCGCTGGCCGTAGAGCATGCGGTTCACGGCGGCGGGGTTGAGCCCCATCCGTTGAGAGAGCCCCCGCTGCGTGAGATGGGGCGAGGTTTCAAGGACTTCACGGATTTTGTCATGTAAACGATGTGCCATGGATTGATGGTATGACATTTTCTAAAAACAGCAAAGCGCAATTTATTTGAAAAATAATACCAAATATTAACAATGCCATAGGCTGCAATAATCGCCAGATTCGCAAATTTATGTTGACAATTAGTTGCGATTTTGTAATGATTGGATATTGCCGCTATGGATAAAACGGCCAACAGGGAGAGGTTGGATGGACTGGTACAGGGTTTACCAAGGGTTGCCTTATGACGCGAGACTGGGGGTCGTTGCGAGACGTTCCGGCCTCACCCGCGCCGAGACACTCGCCCTCTACATCTTCCTGTTCGACACGGCGAGCCGCGACGCTGCGCGAGGCAGCGTTTCTCAGCTCGACCCGGAGGAAACGGGCATTGCCCTCGATATCGACGCTGCGAAGGTAGCGGCGGGATTGGAAGCGATGCGCGACAAGGGACTGGTCAACGGTGCGGGATGCCTCGCGGACTGGAACCTGCAGGTGCCCCCCTCGACCGCGCGGGTGCGCGCCTACCGCCAGCGCAAAAAAGACATCGTCGACCCCGACAGCCCCGCCGAAGCCAGGGCAAGACGCGCGCGGCTGTCTGAGAAGCGAAAAGCAAAAACAGGAGAAAGCAGAGCATGATGAACACGCCGGATGGGACGCAAACTTCAAGCCCCGCTTGCTGGGAAGGCTGGGGAATTGAAAAGAAAAAACCGCAGAATGCCCCCCACGGCCTGCAGGAGAGGCACTCTCCCACCACAGACCACGCCCTGCGCGGCGCGGGCGGCGTGTATACACGGCGCGTGGCCGATGCGCGGCTGTGGAGCAGCATGAGCCCCGTGCAGCAGGAGGCCGCGCTGGAAATTTCCGCCGCCTTTGAGCTTATCGGGCAGGGGCTTGGCTATACCGCATCAAACTGGGAAAAAATTCCCGGCACGCGCGGCAACACCGCGACAGAGGGCCGCGAAAAAATCCTCGGCCTCTATTCCGACTGGGCAAGGCGCTGCAAGGCGGCCGGTGTGAGCCACTCGCTGGTCATCGATATCCTCATTTACGGATTTTCCTGCCGTGCGCTTGACCGCGACCGGCGCGCAAGAACCGGCCACGCGCGGGGAAACCTTTTGAGAGGGCTCGACCTTTATTGCGCTTTGAGGGGCTGGCCTGTGCCGTAACGCGCGGCTATACTGGCGACATGGATAAAAAGATTCCGCAAACGATAAAAGACTTTTTCAACAAAGTCGCCCCCGACCCCGCGCGTTCGCCCGTCGACGAATTGCAGGGGCGCTACAGCGACAAGGTGGAGGCAGCACGGCGGCTTGCCGCCGGTACGGGAACTTTGCCCGGCCGCGACAGCATTGATTATATTGTGGAGCTGCGCATTCGGGAGTGGATGATGCGTGTGCAGCTGGAGGCCGAGGCCGAAAAACGCCTGAAAGACCTGCATGACCGCCTCAACAAGCCTCAAGACCCCAACCGCAAGCCGCCAGCGGGTCCTAGCAATAATATAAAGTAATAAGATTACCCTACCCTCTGGGGGAGGGAGGAGCTTAGGCGGACGTTGTTAAGATTCCTTTAATAAACTCCTGTTACCTTAAAAGTGTTGAGGGAGAGTTTTTATAGAGGGATTTTCATGACCGAAACGCGGGATATCAACGCCGGTATGCGCGCCCACTTCATGCAAAAGGCCAACCTGCCCAAAAGGCAGATCGCGGAAGCGAACATGTTCCTCACCCATCTGCAGGACGCAGGAAAGCCGACACCGCAAGACGTCATAACCGGCAAGGATCTGCTGCACACCCTCGAAGCAAAAACAGAGCTTTACGAATTTTACGCCGCCGTCCGCGCAGGACAGGAAGCGTCGAACGAGAGCGACCTCGAGACGCGCGTGAACGCGATTGCAAAATCGGTCGAGCCTGCCGAGAAAACCACGGAAAAACTGCGCCGTGTTCTCGAAACGATTACATAATATAGCAGCTCTATAATCATTCGATTTCTTATGCCAAGTTGACCCCGCCAGCGCGGGTGATATAGTCGTTTCCTTAATATTCAAAAGGATTCGACGACCGATGCCGACGGTATTTTTTCCGCCCGCCGCACCGCCGCCCCCGCGTGCGTCGGAGCTTTCGTTCCAGTTGCAAACCGCCATATTGAACCGCGACACGGCTGCTGCACGAAAAGTTTTCGACATCGCGTTCTGGGAAAAAGTCGAATTCAAGCCCGACAGCCACCACCTGTTGCAAGCTGTGCTGAAGGGCGACCGGCAAATGGTGACGCTGCTGACCTCTTTCGGCGCGGGTTGGACGGAAGACGAGGCGAAACTGGCACGCGGCTTTATCGAACCCGCGGACTGGAAAACGGTGGAAGGCGCGCTGCGCAACGCGGGCATCCGCACGCAGTATACGCCTGAAGAAATCAAACAGGCCGACTTGATGGTCGTTGTGCGCTGGTCGCACCGCAGCCTTTTGAACTCTCAAGCGCGCGGCATGACAGATACGCAGAAATACCGTGATGGCCTTGAAACCCTGCTGCGCCCCATGCTGGCAAATGCGGGACTGAAAGGCGACATGAACCGCGCCAAAGAAATATTGCTGTACCGCGACCCGAAATCAGGCGTAGGGACAGCAGGCGACCCGCTCGACCTTTCCAAAGAATTCAGCCTGATTATCGAGCAGCATATTTTATCAAAAGGACGCACGGCGCTGAAATTCCTCGACGCCTTTCTTGCCGGAGGCTTCAGGATAAAGCCGCTGGAGGTCGATAGCGTGCATCTTATTTTATCGCCCACGATCGTGACGGAGCTGGACAAGCGCGGCCTTGTGGCGAAAGACAGCCCTGCCGCACGGCGTTCTATCATTGGCGAATGGGCATCGCTGCAGGAAGAAATCGAGCTTGGCGGCATGCCCTTTGTGCGCTCGGCCGAAGATGTCGCGCAACAGAACGAAAGCCTGAAGGCCGCCGCCGGCGTGCTTTTCGGCACCGGCCACCCCGCGACGGAGCAGGAAGCGGAAAGCTTTATCCGCCTGCATGGGGCGCGCGCGAAAACAGCGCCCTTTGGTCTGGCGAATGCGGAGCGGCAATTGCTGGAGCTCGGCTTTTTCGATAGCCCCGCCTGGACAGCCGACCGCCTGCGCCGGCTGATGGCGGCTGGAGACCTGAAAGACGACGCGCTGAAAACAGTTTTCAACGGCAAAGCCGCGCGCGCCGAGATGCTGCAAGCCACTTTGCCGAAGGTGCTGAACCCGAAAAAACTCTTCCTGATCGAAGACGCGCACAAAAGCGGCGCATGGAAAGCAAACTCCGCCGAGACGCTGAAAATCGTCGACTATCTCGCCGGTGAAATCAAGAAAGACAAAGTGCCGGACGAATTTTTCCGCACGCTGAAGGCGATGAAAGACGGCGGGGCGGACTTTTCGCGCATCGACCCGTCAAAGTATCTCGGGCGCAATGCGCCGGGGCTTGCCAAAACGCTGCTCGATACCGGCGCGGTACGGGCGGAGGATTTCGATGTCGAGGGCGTGAGCCGCAAGGTCGGCGGCGAAATGAACCTTGTGATAGAGCCGGGCAAACCCGGCCATGCGTATAACGAGTTCCTGTGCCTGCTGATTCTCGAAATCACCGAGGCTGCGAAATACACAGCCCTGCGCGGCACGCCCGGATTAAGTTACCAGAAGCAGTTTATCAACGAATGGCAAGCCAACCCGTCGTTTAAAAACGGCATTACCGTCTCTTATCGCAAACGTACCCCTCCCCCTCCCGCCCCGAAATTTTAAATCGCCGCGCTGCGCCCGTAACTGCTATAAATATATGCAGGGGACAGCGTGATGGCGAAAAATAATCCAGACGAGCCGAAGAAGAAAAAACTTTCCATCAAGGAAAAGCTGCATCTTGTTTTCAACAGCGTGTCGAAAAAAGAACTGAAAGGCGTTGTCGCCGATACCTTGAGCGATTTGCGCAAGCCGAAGGAAATCGGCATCTTCATCGTGTCGAGCATCGTGCCGGGCGGCTGGATAGGGTACGCCGCTTACCGCATCACCAAATACAAACACAAGCACCACCCCGCGAACGACAATACGGCGAAAGAGCCGGAAGTAAAACCTGCTCCGAAGAAAAAGCCGCCGGCACCCAAGCCCTGAATAAACCGCCTTGCCTGTTTTCAGAATGTTGCTATAACTATAGCCACACCCGTTGACAGTTATATTTTTCACATTAAAAGGCGTTATCCGATGGCCGATGCACCCGAGAAAAAGAAACCCAGCTTGAAAGAGCGCCTCGCCGCCGCCTTTGACGCCGCGAAAAAAACCGGCAAGGCGGTGTATGACGACGCCGCGAAAACCGGCAAGGAAACCCTCGATACCCTCGGCGTGCTGGTGAACGAAAACACTCCCGAAGGCGAGAAACCCAAAGATCTGACGATACAGGAGCGCGTGGGCATTGCGACCGACCATCTCGGCAAAACCGAATGGCTGAAGGTGGTGAAAGACACCGCGCAGGACCTGACCAAGAAAGACGAGCTGAAGCGCCTCGCCGGAACAGTCATCGCGCTGCCGGGCGGGCTTGCCGTTTATGGCGCGTACCGTGTCGCCAAGCACCGCAAGGAAAAGCTGGAAGAAGACGCGGCAAAAACCAAGAAGAAGCAGTCCCCCAAGCCACCGAAAGCGGCCTGAACCAAGGTTTTTCGCCCCGCTTAATAC
>JAYUPV010000174.1:0-3278 GCA_043759865.1 Alphaproteobacteria bacterium
GCCGCCCGCTGCCTGCGATAAAACCCTGCATGCCCTTCAGCATTTCTGGCGTGTAATATTCAGGGTGCGTGCCGGTAAGGACGCAGCTGTAGCGCGACAGCAGCGCAGCACCCTCGGCATGCAGGTCGTCGTCGGTGATAACGTCATAGCCCTGCCCTGTAGCTTCGAGCCATGCGGTGATGTGCATATCCGCGCCGAAATTCCACACGGCATGTTTCGGGCGCATGTTCAGAATGGGTCGCAGGCGCGAGCTGAAACAAACCCCGCTGCCGTCGGAATGCAGGTCATAGGTCGACAGCCCGTAATCGAGGCGGTTTTGCAAAAACTGTTCGGTGGGCCCAAGCTCGATCGCCATACCGAAGCATATTTCCGCAAGCGGATCGCGCCAGCCATGATGCGAATTGGCATAGGCCACATAGCTTGCCGTCGCCGCGAGATATGCCACCGGCGCATTCACCGTCCCCTTCGGCGGCGGCACGAAAAAGGTCACAAAAGCCTCGGCCTCGTCAACGCGTTCGGGCACGGAAGGGGCGCAGGAAAGACGCACGGCATAAATGCCGCTTTTAAGGTCTGCAGGCAGTTTCAAGGCAAAGTCGGTCGTCCAGGCAGCATCGTACAGGTCGTCATCGTGGAAATGGATCGCGCCGTACTGCGCGGGGTTTTCGCGCCAGCTGTTCACTTCGCCGTTCCAGTTATGCCCCGTGACAGCGCGGGTCGGCAAATTGAACGTCTCGCCATGCCAGTCATTGCCGGACACATCGGTGATTTTTACCGAGGAAATGCCGATGGAAAAGTCCCATGCGACGAGGTAATCGGTGACCGGTGCCGCCGCCAGTTCCTGCCGCGTCAGCGCACGCGCCGCGATGCGGGGAGAGTCAATTTTACCGTTGAATTTGCCGTCAGCGATGCGGAAGCCTGAGGTTTTTGGCGCGGGTTTTGCCGCCGTTTCCGCGCGATGGGAAATGACTTCGTCTTTCGATACAGGCTCCAGCGGTTCCTGATAAAGCTGTACCTTGTTGCGTCCGGCGTCATAACTTGCCGCCACCAGATACCAACGGCGCGGTTTCAGCGGCTTGCCCGTCGACACCACATCGCCGCCAAGTTCCAAGGCCAGCGCGCCCTTGCCGTCCAGCACCATGCGCATGCCGCCTGTGCCTAAAATGCCCTGTACACCCTTGCCGGGCGTGGTCGGCCAGATGAGCGCCTGCAACGTAAAGCTGCCAAGACCCGCCAGTTTCGTATTTTCCGGCAGACGCACATATGAGCCGGTTTTAATCGCCTGCCTGCGCCCCGGATAAGCCTTGTTCGCGGCATGCGGCACGGGCTCGGTTTTATATCCGGAGCCGGCGGGTGAATCGTCGCCCGAGACAAGCCGGATAAGCTCCGCGTTGAACTGCATCGCGCCAGCTTCGCAGCTGACTTTTATTTCCAGCGTGTCGCCCGGTCTTGCGGTGATTTTGTCGGCATAGCCGGTGATTTCGAGCATGAGTTAAACCTTCAGCTCCTCGCCGGAAAGTTCTTTCCATCGGGTCTTGAAAATTTCCCATTCGATATCTTCGAATGAATAAAAAACGCGGGTATCAATGCGCTTTATAGCCTCAAGCGGCGTCGCGCCCATGCGTCCCAGCACCCATTCTTTATGCCGCCGCACGCACAACGCCACCAGCCTCCCCACATTCGGTCCGCCGCGCATGGTGTTCAGCAGCCGCTGCAATTCGTCGCTGTGCAGGCCATAGGGCTGGCGCTTGAATTCTCGGGCAAGGTCGAGGCGTTTCGGGTCGATTTTCGTGGCCATGTCAAAAGTCTACATGGCCTTGCACAGGGAGGCAACGGATGGTACAAAAACGCTATGAAAACCGCACTAAACCCGCCAACCCTGCACCACGACACGCCCTATTTCCACGAGCGTTTTTTTGCCGCAATTGCGCCGCTTGCTTTCGATGCCGCAAGCTGGGGGAAAATCGGCGGTTTCGATTTTTATTTCTGCAAACCGCGCAACCACGACCCCGCCAAAAAAAATATCATGCTCGCAGGCGGCTTTCACGGCGAAGAACCGGCGGGCAACTGGTCGATTGTGCATTTCCTTGAAAGCGCGACACCGGAGGAGCTTGCCACGCACAATATTTCCCTCATGCCGCTGGTCAACCCGACCGGTTTCCATGTCGGCCGCCGCCTGAACGACTGGGGCGGCAACCCGAATGAGGGTTTTATCGGCGACAAGCGCAAAATTTCGGTCGAGGGGGAGCTGATGGTCGCGCATCTTGGCGAAATATTGCCTGCTGCGAAACACGGCTTTCTTTCCCTGCACGAAGATTCCGACTTTACCGAGGCTTATCTGTGGCTCAATGCCGCATCCAAAAACCCCGAGCCGATGGCCTCGGCCATCCGCCACGCACAGGAACAGCATTTCGGTATTTTCAGCGGCAAGATCGAGCATCGCGACGGGTTCGTTTTCATCGAAAACGGCCTCGGGTTCAATGCCACCGATGATTCCTTTGAGACCCTGCTGATCAACAACGGTGTGCCCATTACCGCTACGCCGGAATCGCCCGCCCATTCCTCGGTCCCTCTCGACAAGCGTATAGTGTGCAACCGCGACGTTATCGCCAGCTTTATCAAAACCCTCGCGTTATAATTGACATATCGCGCCGAAGCTGCTTTAATGCCCTGTATGAGAACAAAAACTTACAGCAATGTTGTTTCCAAGGCTTGGTGGCGGTAACCCCGCCCTTTTTGTTTTCCCCTCACCCGACTGCTGGTTATACTTAAACCCCTGCCCCTTTTAAAAAGGCCGGCCCCATGAAGATTACGCATTCCGACACCACCCTTGCCTATGATAAAGGCATCGATTTCCTGCTCGACCATCTCGACGCCGAAAAAGGCGTTTATATGGCGTCCGACACCGATTACCCCGGGCGCTATTCGCGCTGGGATATAGGCTTTGCAGCGCCGCCTGTTGAAATCATCGGCTTTGCGGGCAAGACCGAATTCCATGCGCTGAACGCACGCGGCGAAATCATCCTCGGCATCATCGCGGAAACCTTCAAAGCACATCCCGATGCTTCGTTCGCCGCCGCGCTCGTGGATAAGAAAACTCTGCGCTGCACCGTGGCCGCTTCCGCCCGCAGCTTTTCCGAGGAAGAACGCTCGCACCAGCCCTCCCCGCTTTCCCCGTTGCGCCACTTGATGAAACTGTCGCAATCGGGCGAAGGCTTTGCCGGTTTTTATGGCGCGTTCAAATACGACCTGCTGTTCTGCTTCAACCCCGTGCCGCTGAA
>JAYUPV010000175.1:0-4855 GCA_043759865.1 Alphaproteobacteria bacterium
ACCCTCCGGAGTGGAGGGGAATAATAGCCCGCTTAAGAAAGTGCATTTTCGTGGTATAGCGTGTTTTCTCGTTTCCGGAAGTCATGCAAACACACCGCAAACACAGCTATTTACGTCAAATGAATGACTTCAGGAATGCTTTACGAACAAGGGTTTGCGAGCTGAAAACCGAGTTCGAGCTCCTGCCAGAAGGTTAGGAGTTCGAATCTCTTCGGGCGCGCCATTTCTCCCCCTCCACCAGAAAAACGATTGCCCTTTGAAAGAGGGGCGATTTAACATTGGCTCATGGAAAAGCCCCCCACCCAAGTACAGCTGACAGCCGGCGACATACAAGTCATTGACCAGTTCCGGCGGCAAAAAAGCACGGCGGTGCTGACCATCCTGTTTACCGACATCAAGGGCTTCACCAAAATAACCGAGGAGCAGGGCGAGGCGTATTCGAACAGCCTGCGCCAGCACCACGACGAACTGGTCGTACCGGTCATCGAGCGCGACGGCGGCGGTCGGGTGATAAAGCACATCGGCGATTCCGTTATGGCGGTTTTTTCCGAACCGTCCACGGCGGTGGCACGCGCCATCGAGGTGCAGGAAAAACTTTTGCAGTTCAATCAGGCGCACCCCGAGCTTGCGGATATCGATGTGCGCATGGGCCTGCACACCGGTCAGGTCACGACTGAAGACAATGTGAGCGGCGATGTTTTCGGCCGCCATGTCAACCGCGCGGCACGCGTCGAGGCGCTGGCCGATGGCGGGCAGGTGCTGGTCACCTATTCCGTTTTCGATAGCGCGCGCGGCTGGCTGAACGAAAAATCCGAAACGCCTGTCGCGTGGGAAAAACACGGGCGGTACGAGCTGAAAGGCATCGCCGAGCCGATTGAAATTTATGAAGCCTACAATCCCGCGCGCACAAAAGCCAAAGCCCCCGCAGGCGCGCTGAAAGCGGGGGGCGCGTCGAAACCGCGCATGGCGGCGGGGGCGGCGGTTCTGGTTCTGTGCGCGGCCATCGCCACGTATTTTGCCCTGCAGGTAGCGGGAAGCAAGCCCGAAATTAGCCTTGTCGATTACAACAGCGACTGGGCGAAACTGTGGGATGGCCAGCCTTTTCGCGTGGGCGGCGAGCCGGGGCAGCATATACGCCCCGTTCTCACGCCGCTCTCAACCGGGCATTATCTGCTTTATGCCGACCGCAGCCAGATCGTCGGCTTTTTCGCGCCGTTTGATGTCAAACCTGGCAAGAACCTGCTGGAAATAAAATTCGACCGCACGCAACTGCCCGGCATGTCGCGCCGCATCGACTACGATAAAGACGTAAACAAAGGCGCACCCGCTGTGCTGAAGGAAAGCATCGAGGAAACCTATACATCATACGACGCCCAAACCAACCCGCATGAAAACAAGGCGCATATAGACTTGGAACTGAGGGCCGTGCCCGACCCCGCCAACGACAAGCGCATGAAATTCACCTGCGCCTGGACAGTCATCCTCAACGGCAACCAGATCAGCCGCGACAGTGTGACCGATTACCACATGATCGACGATCCCGAAACGGGCCGACCGTCGCACAAAATATTGTGGAGCGACGATTACCATTTTTACTACCTCTCCTACTACATGGGCGGCACTGGCGCGGAGTTTTCCGTCGAAGCAAATTTCGCCGCGTATAAGGACAAGTAATATGCCAGCCTCACGCCGCACCTTCCTGAAAAATTCCGGCCTGACGCTGGCCGCAGGCACGGCGCTATTGCACGCGCCTTTTGCTTTTTCCGCAGGCGAGGCGGAACATAAATACACCCATGACCTGTTGACAGGCTTCCGCCAGGACCCCAATGCCGCAAACTACATGGTGCGCCGCGCCAGTTTCGATACCGGCAAGCGCGAAGATATGCCCGTGTCGTTCGAGCCGCATAGTTTTCTGCAACACCCGCAAGACCCCGCGCGCGTCTGGGTCATCGAAAATTTTGGCGGAAACGCCATCGAGATTGATTTCAAAGCCAAAAAAATCTCGCGCGAAATCATCGCTCCGCTTGCCGAGCAGAAATTCATGGGTCATGCCTTTTTCACGCCCGATGCCAAAAATCTGTGCATCACCAGCATGGATATCAAAACCGGTGAAGGCGGCCTCGCGCTTTACGAGACTGGCAACTATACCCAAACCGATTTTCACAAGGCCACGCCCGGAAATTTGCACCAGTGCATGCTGCTGCCCGACAATACGGTCTATATCACCAGCCTTGGCAGGCGCGAGGGCAACAACCGCACAATTGCAGCCCCGCTTGAACGCTCCAGCCTTGTGCAAATAGGACTCGACGGAAAACCGGTCGGAAAAAAATTTCTTGAATCAGACGAACAGTCTATCGGCCATTTCACCGTCATGGCCGACGGCACCATCATCGCCGTCACCCGCACCATCGCGGGCGCAAAGGCCAAGGCAGGCACGGCATACATCAGCGACAAGGGAAAGAGCGAATTTAAAGAAATCAACTGGCCGCCCGAATTGCGTGCGAAATTCACAGGCTCCATGCTCGGCGTGGCGGTTGACGAAAAACGCCGCATCGCCGCCATCTCCAGCCCCTATTCGTCGCTGCTGATGCTGCTCGACACCCGCGACTGGTCGACCATCGGGACCATCGAAAAATGCGCCAAGGGCGTGGAATTCAGCCCTGAATCGGGCGAGTTCCTGTGCAGCGGCAACGATATCTTCCGCGCAGGCGCGGAAAAAACGGCAAGCGGGGCGTTCCCCGTCACAACGCTGGACGATACCGCAGGCGTTCACAGCCAGCACAACCTGATTGTACCGAAATTAATTTAAAAGGAATTGAAACGTGGAACGTAAAAACATTTTCCTCGCAGGGTTTTTATCCATCGCTATTCTCGCGTTTGGCTTTGGGTTGTTCGCCCAAGTGGCCAAGCTGAACAAATTCCCCGCTGCTGCGCACGCCGCCGTGCCGCACGCGAAAAACGACCGCAACGGCCCCGGCGCCGATACGGCGATGGATTTCGAGCAAAACGGCTACAGCCTCGAACAGTTCAAGGACTTCCAGAAAAAATGGCACTTCGTCACCACGCGCTACCGTAAAGATACCGGCGAAATGCGCCTGACCTACGCCAACGACCTCGCATGGAACGCGCTGCTGGCAGGCTCGACCGATTATCCCGACGGCGCGGTGTTCGCGAAAATCGGTTTCGTGACCGAAGAAGACCCGTCCTTCACCAGTTCGGTCGTTCCCTCGGCCTCGCGCCGTTACCAGTTGATGGTGCGGAATAAGAAAAAACATGCGGCCACGGGCGGCTGGGGCTTCGCCATTTTCGGCAAGTTCGGCGAAGTGATGACCAAAGACCGGGGCACAAACGGCGAGCTGTGCATCGCCTGCCACAACATGGTGCCGGAAAAGGGCTATGTGTTCTCTGTGCCCATGCAGGAAGCGGTCGAAAAAACCGCCGACCGCCCCACAAGCGCCACCATCATCACCCCCGCTTCGCTGAATGAAACCGCAGCGCAGGCGAAACCGGTATTCGAAACCGAAAAAGCGACCGATCTTCCGCCTGACGTGCTTGATCTTATTCCCGAGACCTTCACTGAGGTGCGCCGCTTAAAGAAAACCTCGCTCGAGACAAAAGCCCAGGGCGGCATCGGCGAAATGCGCCCCTTCCTTATCCGCGAAGCCGTCAAATCGCAGCTGCCCGCCGTGCTGGTCAACGCCGACCGGAAAGAAATTTTCGCGCTCGCCTATCAGCGTGTGGTTGAAACCGATTGCATGACCCCCGACGGCAAAAAAGGCGTGGTGGTCGTCACCCATTTCAACGGCGGCGAAAAAGAAACCAGCACCGGCAAAATCCGCACCCGCAGCGGGAAGTTGCTGTCAGTCTCGACCATCTGGACAAACGAGTTTTGTCAGGCGAAGTAGGGGTACATGGTGAATCAAGATAAAGATTCGCGAGACTTAGCTTCAAGTGGCGAGATATCTGAAACATCCGTAGCGGATTCTTCTTCCTGGAGAGAAGGTTTCCGGAGATTCCTTAAATATTCCGGATGTTTTTATTTACTCTTGATATGCCACGTCGTAGCCGACAACGTTATTTTTCACCAAGAGTTAAACTGGAGCGGAGTTGCCGGAATGCTGCTTATGACCGGCCCCGGCATCGTTTATGTTTTCTACTATCTGCCCTTTCATATTTGCATCCAAATACGGAAGTCCGCGGCGCTCTATTTTAAGACATCATTGATATGGACGCTCATCTGGTGGCTTCCGCTTCATTGCCGTCCACAGTCGCCGGACTATATTAGGCGCAATAGCTTTGGGCCAACATACATCGATGGCGAGATTACGCTGAATGGATTGCTTGATAGTCTTTTTAGCTTTCCCATTTTTGTCACGATATTTTCTCTTGTTTTATTGATCCATGAGCGTCGTTCGCGAAAGATCAAAGGGGTAGGGCTAAATTGAAATCCCGAAGTACCCTCACCCTAACCCTCTCCCAAAGGAGAGGGGACTAAAGGGCTTTGCAATGTAAAACAGATTTATAATTTTAGAATTTATAATTTCTTTTTCGAAGAAAAAGTCAGGAATCCCCTCTCCTTTGGGAGAGGATGCAGCGCCGCTTCAGGCGGCCTGCATGGGTGAGGGTACTTTCTTCAGCACGGCATCCTAGCTAATTCCCCAGTTTCAACTTCGGAATGCAGCAACCGCTAAAGGTTAGCAAAAAAAGCCCCGGGTGATGCGCCGTACGCGATGGAATTATGCGGGCGGTTACTAAGCGAAAACTAAGTTTCGATAGATAGATATGGAGCCTCGCTACCGCGAGAGCGGGAGTGTTAACACTTTCTGTTGCTATGTGTTAACGGCTATTCTGACCA